>JBEKOS010000011.1:0-22105 GCA_049521535.1 Terriglobales bacterium
TTGCTTCCATCCGATACTCCGGCGGTGATCGAGAGACTGCTTCATTTGATCGCCTCGGTCAGGGAAAATCCCGGCGCGCTCGAAAAACTCTCCCAGTTATTCCAGCAGGCCGGCAGCACTTCTCACTTGGCCGAGGTTACTGAATTGCTGGCCCACGCCTGGGTGAATGCCGGGGAACTTGGCAAAGCACGCGACCTTTACCGCCGCCTGGCAGAGATGGAGCCCGAAAACCCCATGCACATGCAGAATTACCTGCAGGTGCTTGCTCAACTAGGAGAAGAACATGCCCCGCTGGCTCTGAGCGCGCCCGAGGACGGGCCAGCCCTGCTCGCGGCCGAACTGGACGAGCCGCCACCTCCAATTGAACAGGCCTATCCGCCGGAGGTCACCGCCGCTCTGCAACAATCCCTTACCGACGCGGAACTCTATGCGTCTTACAATCTTCCTTCTCGAGCTATTCCTCCCCTGGAGTCAGCCTTGCTGCGTGCGCCGAAAGATGTACAAGTCAACCAGCGGTTGGCGTCCCTATACGCTCGCGAAGGACGCCTTATGGAAGCCGCCCAGCGCTGCCAGGTGCTCCAGTCGGTGTACGTTGAAGCCGGACGCGGCTCCGATGCGCAAAGGTATTCTGAGCTGGTAAGGGAATTCGGCCCGGCCGGCGCCGGCAGTGCGGTTGCGGAAGAGGAGCCGATCGCTACGTCGGCGTCGCCCATATCGGATGCTGCGTCACTGCACCTTCCGGCACCTGCGCCGGGCTGGTTTGATTCCGGGGCGGCTACGCTCGAACCGTACGCAGCCTCCGGACCGGAATCATTGGCCCACGAGATTGATCTTTCGGAGGAATGGGAGCGTGTAATTGCGCAGGACCGGCGGCCAGAGGCACAACCCGCGGCTTCAATTGAAGGCACATCATCAGAACCGCGAGTCGAAATTCTCGATTCTGGAATAAGCGGCAAGAGAGTCGCGCCGAGCCCAGTAGACGACATCGTAGAAGAGGTCCGGTTCTATCTGGCGCAGGCAATGACCGACGAAGCGCGCATGGCTCTCGCGCGCGCTGAAGTGGTAGCACCGAATGCACCCGCTGTAATCGAACTACGCAAGAGACTTACCGCACTCGCGGCCGGGGCTCCACCGCAACCTGCCGGTGTCGCTTCACCGGCTTCGGATGCCCTTAACGGACTAGTCCAGGATTTGGAGCAGTCCCTTAGCCAGAACCTCAATCTGGCTCCCGAACCGCCTTCTGTTGTTTCCTTGCCGGCCTCCCCGGAAAATACTCCCGCGGTGGCGCCGGGGCCGATTCTTAGCGTGCCGGAATCAGCGGCTTCGCCAGCCGCACAAGCTCGACCAACCCTTGGCCCTTCTGGAACATCCCCGACGACGGAATTCGGTGGCGAAAGTGGAGGGTTGGCGGATCTCTTTGCCGAATTTAAGCAGGACATGGAGTCCAGTGCCCAGGAAGCTGACGACGATCCGGAAACGCACTATAACCTCGGCATCGCGTTTAAGGAAATGGGGCTCATGGACGAAGCGATCGGAGAGCTGCAGAAGGTCTGCCAGTCCATTGAACACGGATCTGATTTTCCGCGAACTGTCGAAGCTTACACTTGGCTTGCTCATTGTTTTCTCGAGACCGGTGTCCCGGAAGCGGGGATCAAATGGTACGAAAAGGCCTTGCAAATTCGCGGGCTCGGCAGTGATAGCACCATTGCTCTGCACTATGAACTGGCCTGTGCCCATGAGGCGGCCGGTCATTTGGCGGATGCGCGCCGTCACTTTATGCAAGTGCTCAGCAGCAACATTGACTATCGTGATGTAGCCGAGCGGGTCAAAGCTCTAAAGTCGTAGAAACCTGCATAGTAGAATCCTGAATAATGGAACAATCGCCGACCGGGAAGCCTTTAGCTTCAGAACCAGCGGTTTCTCAGACCGCCGCCGCGGCTGGCGTCCAGATGCCGCTGACCGCAACCGGGAAACCTCGAGCAAGCGTGTGGCTGCAGCGCGTCTGGCTGGTCATCTATGTCGGTTTCTGCATTGAACTCGGTCTGTGGCTGGTAGTTGCCCCTTGGAGACAGGTCTGGACCAATAATAGCCTGCTGATCGACTATCCCGCGCTGCAAAGAGTTCTTTTGAATTACTTTCTGCGGGGCGCGGTTACCGGACTGGGCATCATCGACCTTGGGCTGGGCATCTCTGCAGCCGTGCATTATCGCGAAAAACGGTAACCAGCTCAGCAATTGCAGTTGCAGTTTATGGACGATAAATCCGAACCCGGATCTAGCACCAGTACCCGCGCGCCCCTGGCGTACGAGAACACTGCATTCCTGAACAGCCGCGATGCGAGATCGTTACGGATCCTCTCGGAATACCTGGAACCACTGGCGCGCTTCCGCCGGCAACAAGTCCAGGACACTGTGGTCTTCTTCGGCTCGGCACGCTTTCACAGCCGCTCGGCGGCCCAAAGCGCACTTGAATTCCTGGAAAAACCGGGTTCGCGTCAGCCAGCCTCGCCGGAATGGCAGGCCCAGATTAGGCGGGCCAACGCCGACCTGCAGATGGCGCGCTACTTCGAAGACGCCCGGCGGCTCGCCTTTCTCCTGACCCAGTGGTCGCTTGCAATTCCGTCGCGGAGGCGTTTTGTAGTGACCACCGGCGGGGGCCCCGGCATCATGGAAGCCGCTAATCTCGGCGCTTCTGAGGCAGGCGGCAAAACCATCGGCCTCAATATCCGCCTGCCGTACGAGCAGATGCCAAACCGCTACATCACTCCGGAACTCAACTTTGAATTTCACTATTTCTTTATGCGGAAACTCTGGTTTGCGTATCTGGCCAAGGCCTTGGTCGTGTTTCCCGGAGGATTCGGAACGCTCGATGAAATGTTCGAGATTTTGACCCTGGTGCAGACGGAAAAGCTCTCGAAGCCCATCGGAGTTGCCGTCTATGGGCGTGAGTTCTGGACTAAAGTAGTCAATTTTGAAGCCCTGGCGGAGATGGGCGCCATCTCGCCACAGGATCTTGATCTGTTTACATTTGTCGATTCCCCTGAGGAAGCGTTCGAATTCCTGAAGGGGCATTTGACCAGGCACTACCTGGTTCCGGGGCCCGCAGGCAGGCCCGGACGTGTCCCAGAGCTGGCGAAGACAAGGCCATAATCAACCCAGGGACTCTATTGCCTGCATCGCCTCCGGCGGGAGCGTAATCGCAAGACTCGCCAGGTCTTCCTTCATGTGTTCAGCATCGGAAGTGCCCGTCATTGGCAGCATCCCGACGGATTGTGCGAAGCTGAATAGAATCTGCGCCGGAGTGGCATTCGCATGCTCGGCAAGAACCATGATGAGCGGATGACGCACGACGTCCACATTCGCGGTGAGAAGCGAAAATCCTTGGTAGATGATCTCTCGCTTCGAACAGAATTCCCGTACCTCGCGGTCCCATCCAAGGTGAGCGAAACATCGGTTCTGCACAAACGTGGGGGCCTCAGCATGTGCAGATATCATCTGCAAGAGATGGCGGAGGCCAACGTTGCTGACACCGAGAAAGCGCGCGCGGCCGGCATCTCGCTCCTTGATCATTGCTTCCCATGCCTCGGCGTCGGCATTTGTCCAGGCGTACCCGGAGGATGGCCCGTGCAGCACAAAGCTGTCCACGTAATCGGCGCCCAGATGCTCGAGTGAACCTGCCAGCGACTGCGCGACCTGGTCGGATACGCGAGCTGCCGGATCGTATGGCAACCGGTGATCCTGGCCGGATTGATAGGTGAACTTCGTCTGCAGAAACAGCTCGTCGCGCCTCACCACTCCAGCCCGATAGGCGGCGGCCAAGGCCTGCCCAACTCCGGCTTCGAAGTAGTGCCGGCGCTGATTGGCGGTGTCGAAACCGCGGAAGCCTATGCGCAAAGCCAGTTCGACAAGAGGAGTGGTGCGTTCTTCCTTCCAGGCTGTGCCGTAGAGGAACGGAGGATCCGGTACGAGTGAAGCTATCGCGTTTGGCATCTGGCTATTGTGCCTAAAGAAGCGATCAGCATTCAGCTTTCAGCAATCAGCCGCGAGCAATCTCTGCCTGGCTGACGGCTGTGTGCTGGTTGCTCTTTACACTCGCGCAAAGTCAATATATCCCCGCTGTACATCCGTTCTGACAAGCTTCGCGCGCAACCGGTCGCCCACGTCGAGCCCTTGCGCCCCCTGTACCAGCATTCCCTCAATCGGCGGCTTCACGACGCGAATAAACGTTCCACTGGCGGTCACTCCCGTCACCAGCGCGTCGAAGGTGTCGCCAATCCTGCCGGCCATCGCCACCGCAGTGATCCGCTTCGTCATTTCCCGTTCCACCTTGCGGGCTTCGTCCTCTTTGGTGGTGCAATTGGCGGCAATAGCGGCCAGTTCAGTGTCAGAGTAAGGCGCCGGCTGGCCAGCAAGAACCGCCTTGATCAAGCGCTGCGTTACCAGATCGGCGAAGCGACGGTTGGGAGCGGTGGAGTGGGTGTAGTCCTGGACGGCAAGGCCAAAGTGCCCGGGCTCAGGCTCTCCGGGGCGTTCCAGAACATACTCGCCCGGTCCCAACAGCTTTATCACCGCCAGCGAAACGTCGGCAAAGTGGTCGGGATCGGCGACTTTGCGCCTTAACAAGACTTCGTTCAGGGCTTTGGAATCCGGCTCCGGGGGCAGTTTCTCGCCGTGCTGGGCGGCGAGTTCCACAATTCGGTCCCAGCGTTTGGGCGTTTTCACAATACGACGTATGGACGAAACATTCTTTGCCTGCAACATCCGCGCGACCACGCCATTGGCCGCGATCATGAAGTCTTCGATCAGTTCGGTAGCGTGGTTCTTTTCCTGGGCCGCCATTCCCACGACTCGACCCTGAACCATGATGGGATGAGCCTCAATGGTCTCCAGGTTCAGCGCGCCGCGCCGAAAAAGCTCGTTCTTGAGCAACTGTGCTGCTTCATCCTGAAGGCGCAACTGCGATTGCAAATCGGCCGAGGACGCGACGTTTTCGGGAGCTGAGCCTTTACCCTCCAGCCAGGCGCCCACCGCGTTGTAGGTAAGCTGTGCCTGATTGCGGACAACCGCAGGATATACATCGCCGGATTTGACCGATCCATCCGCGGCGACTACGAACTCAATGACGATGCTCAGCTTATCGGCTCCCGGCAGCAACGAACTGGCGCCTGTGGAGAGTTGCTCGGGGATCATCGAAAAGCTCCGCACTCCGGTGTAGACCGTCGTGGTCTCCTTGGCGGCATGCTGGTCAATCGGCGAGCCTTTTGGAGCGAACGCGTCCACATCGGCAATGCCAACCAGGACCTTGATTTCACCGGTTGTCAATCGCTCCACCACCTCGATTTGGTCCAAATCGCGCGAGGTATCATTGTCAATCGACGACCAGAGCAGATTGCGGAGATCGCGAACGCCGGCGCTGGGCGCCACCGCAGGAGGGTGCACGGCCAATTCGGCAAGCTGTTGCTGGATGGCTGGCGGAAACTCCGGCTCAAAACCGCGCTCCAGCATAGCCTGCTTCGCTGCCGCCTGCAGATCAAAATGAGGAATGGGGTTGTTCATTACCACCACAGAATACACGGAAGGCGCGGAAACGCGGTGAAGCATCTCTGCACTTTAATACTCTGCTTTTTCAATTTCTGCCTCGGAGTGGCTATGATTGAATCTTTCCGTGTTTTCCGTGCCTTCCGTGGTGAAAGCCTTGCTTCTTTACTACATAACTGATCGTCAACAATTTCCCGGCTCTGAAGAGGCACGGTGCGGGCGACTTCTGGCCAAAATTGCTGAGGCAACTCGCGCGGGAGTGGATTACATTCAACTGCGGGAACGCGACCTGACCACACGCGAACTCGAAGAACTGGCCCGCGCGGCTATGGAAACCGTGCACAACTGTCGAAAGGCCGACCTCGGCCGGCCCAAAACCAAGCTGCTTGTCAATTCGCGCACCGATGTTGCATTGGCCGCCGGGGCCGATGGAATACACCTTCGATCCAGCGACATCACCGTCAGCGATGCCCGCTCGATTTACAAAAGAGTGATGTCGGCAAGAGGAGCAGTACCTGAGCTGACTTCTACCCATGATCCCTGTCATCCTGAGCGAAGCGAAGGACCTGCTGTTTTTTCTCTTGGGCAAGTACAAAAGCAGGTCCTTCGCTTCGCTCAGGATGACAAGACCTTGGCGTCGGCCGACAACGAGCGCATGGACCACCGAGCTGACGACTCGCGACCACCGGCCCACCGGGACGGACCAGCGACATGTGACTTCCTCATTGCAGCCTCCTGTCACACACCAGACGAAACTCGCTTGGCGCAAGCTCAGGGTGCAGACTTCGCCGTATTTGCCCCGGTATTTGAAAAGGCCGGCATGCTGCGTCCCGATTCTGGCGTTGACGCGTTGCGACTTGCCTGCGCAGAAGCTGGCCGCATGCCGGTGCTTGCCCTGGGCGGGATCACATTGCAGAATGCTCGCGCCTGCCTCGAGGCAGGCGCGAGCGGAATTGCTGGCATTCGCCTGTTCCAGGATCACGACATCGCAGAGACTGCACTACAATTGCACGCGGCCGGCAAGACACCAATGGACACTGGCACTGGTTACGACGAGTAGTTCTCCGGGCCGCCTCAATTCATGCCCATTTCTTGCCCGCGCGCAACACGTCCATGGCCTTCGCCACGCGCCGGGCGCGCGTCTCCTCCTGCTTGGCCTCGGCGATCCACTTGGCGATTTCTTTCCGGTGGGTGAACGACATGGAATCAAAATTGCCTTTGGAGGCCTTGTCTTTTCGCAGTTCTCTGGACAAGGCAGGCGGTATATCCACTTCACGCACGCCGCTGTCGCGGTAGACGGTCCAAGTGACAGTGTCGCCCGGCTCGACTCCCGCGGCATCGCGCAGTTCCTTGCAGACGCCGATGCCATAGCGGGGCGGCGTGTTCTTCCCATTCTCCCCGTGCAAGTGTGGCAACTTACATAGCGTGCTGCGATAGGCCACGCCGTTGATGGTTCCGCATATCGGCACGCGACGGGCGCCAAATTCCTTTTCGGGGTCGAAGGGCGCCAGAACGAAGGCGGCAGTGCCCTTATCGCCGGTGTGTTCCAGTTTGACCTTAAGTTTCATTTTTCCCATCCAACAACTGACCGCTGATTCAGACAGCTTCAGACGGATTCAAGACCAGTCTCATACCTTGGTCTTACCGATCCGTGTTAATCCGTGGTTAGTAATCGCGCTTCCGGTCCGGCCACACCAGCCAGCGCAGTAACATGTTCACCAGGCTCAGCACAATCGCGCCCCAAAACGCGGCCCAGAATCCCGCTACGCGAAAGCCGGGTGCGAACATGCTGGCAAACTCCAGCATGATCGCATTGATGATCAGCCAGAAGATGCCCAGCGTAAGCACGGTGAGTGGCAAGGTGATCAGTTTTAGCAGCAGCCCCAGGGTGGCATTCACCAGTCCGATGACCGCCGCCGCCCAGAGCGCGCTCGCCAGGCCCGAGACGTGAAATCCGTTGACCACGTGGGCCACCACCAGCAGAGCAATCGCGCTCAGAATCCAATTAATGATTAATTTCATCGCCAACAGGATAACCGCGCCAGCTTCGGATGTCACCTTTGCGAGGAAAATCAATGTCTGCGGCGAAACAGCGTTACAATCGACCTTCAAGAAATTTTTCCATGCAGTACATAAAAGGAAGCACTTATGAATGACCGCATGTCCCGACCCCTCTGGGAGGTTGACCCGCAGATCGCTGAAGCCATTGCCCAAGAAGAACGCCGTCAGCACGAAGGCCTCGAGCTGATTGCCTCAGAAAATTTCGTCAGCGAGGCCGTGCTCGAAGCCATGGGCTCGGTGTTTACCAACAAGTATGCCGAAGGCTATCCCGGCAAGCGTTACTACGGCGGCTGCGAATTTACCGACATTGTGGAGAACCTGGCCCGCGATCGCGCCCGGGAGTTGTTTGGCGCCGAGCATGCCAATGTGCAGCCGCACTCGGGTTCCTCGGCAAACTTCGAGGCGTATTCGGCGGTCTTGCAACCGGGCGACACCGTCCTGGGTCTGAACCTGGCACACGGCGGCCATTTGACGCATGGTCATCATCTTAACTTCTCCGGCAAGACATACAAGATCGTCCCTTACGGCGTCACCAAGGAGACGGAGACGATTGACTACGATGAACTGGAGCGAACGGCCGAGCGGGAGCGACCCAGGATGATCATCGGGGGCGGCAGCGCCTACGCCCGTATCATCGACTTTGCCCGCATGCGCCAGATCGCCAATAAGGTCGCCGCCCTTTACCTGGTTGACATGGCGCACTTCGCCGGACTGGTTGCCGGCGGCGTGCATCCCTCACCCGTACCGCACGCACAAATCGTCACCTCGACCACGCACAAGACGCTGCGCGGTCCGCGCGCCGGCATGATCCTCTCCAACAAAACCGCCAGGTTCGGCGCGCGCGAAATTGACCTGGCAGCTGCAATCGACAAGGCGACCTTCCCGTTCGCCCAGGGTGGTCCCCTGGTGCACATCATCGCCGCCAAGGCGGTTTGCTTCCGCGAAGCCATGCAGCCCGAGTTCAAGGAATACGCGCGCCAAGTGGTCGCGAACGCCAAGCTGCTCGCCCAGGAACTGTCCTCTGCCGGATGGCGCATTGTAAGCGGCGGCACCGACACACACCTCTTCCTGGTGGATGTCTTTTCGCAAGGCATGCTCGGAAGCGAGGCCGAGAAGGCGCTGGATCAGGCCGGAATCACCGTAAATAAGAACGCCATTCCGTTCGACACCAACCCGCCGATGAAACCGAGTGGAATCCGGCTCGGCACGCCCGCGGTGACGACCCGGGGCATGAAACAACCCGAAATGAAGCTGATCGGCAACTGGATCAGCCAGGCCCTGCACCATCGCAGCGACCCGGCGCGCCTGGCGGGCATTCGCCGGGAAGTGCTGGAAATGTGTGAGCAATTCCCGCTCTATCCCGCACGCCGCCAGCGTCATAAAGCTGAGTTGGAAGCCGGGGCTTAGAACGACCTTTCGCCGCGGATCAGCGCGGAGTGTCGCTGATCATGAACCAGGCAGCATCGCTCGCTAATTTGTGAAGATTGGGATCGACATTCGACACCTCCCCGATTTTGGCGTCGGGACCTACATCCGTAACATCCTGTGCGGACTGATGCACCTGGACAGCACGAATGAGTACTGCCTGATCGGTGATCCGGTGCGTGCGCGTGAGATCGGGGACCTGCCCGCGAATTTCACGGTTGTGTCCTTTGGTCCTCACAAGAATTTACTGGCCCGCACAATGGCATTCCGCCGTACCGTGATCCGCGAACGCTGCGACTTGGTGCACGTTCCGAATCTCTCGTCCTTGCCCCAGTCCCTGCCCTGCCCTTATGTGGTAACGGTGCATGATCTTCTCGATTACATGTACCGCGCCGGCAAGGGATCGGCGCCCAGTCGCATGTTGCATTTCCAATTGACCAAGCGCGTGCTCGCGCGCGCGGCGAAAATATTTGCCGTCTCCAGGTTCACCAAGAGTGACATCGAGCGGCTCTTTGGAATTGCCCCCGGCAAGATCGAGGTGGTCTACAACGCCATTGATGATCGTTTCCGGTTAGGGCACGCTGATCCGAAAGACAGCGAAATAATTGCCGAACGCTACCAGGTAAACTATCCCTTCCTGCTGTACGCTGGCCGCATCAGCCCGCACAAAAACGTGGTGCGCATCATCGAGGCCTTCTCCGCCCTGAAAGCCGAATTGGAGAAGGACGGGGAGTTCCCGAACCTGAAGCTGATCATTATCGGGGACGATCTTTCCGGCCATCCCGACCTGCGCCGCACGGTCATCAGGAGCGGTGTCCAGAACGATGTGCGTTTCCTGGGATTTGTACCCATCGAAGTACTGCGTATTTTCTATGACACCGCGCAGGTATTCGTTTTCCCTTCGCTTTACGAAGGATTCGGACTGCCCCCTCTCGAGGCCATGGCCCATGGCACGCCGGTGGTCACTTCGAATACGTCTTCCCTGCCGGAAGTCGTTGGTAATGCCGCAGTGCTGGTAAATCCGGAAAATGTCTTCGAAATCATGCGAGCGGTGCACCGCGTTCTAACCGATCAACCGTTGCGCGAACGCCTGCGCCAGCGCGGATACGAGCAAACTAAGCTCTACTCCTGGGAAGCCTCGGCAAACCGCGTTCTTCAGGTTTATAGTGAAGTGGGCCGAGCCCAATCCACCACAGAGGCACAGAGACACAGAGACAGGCGATGAAGAATTCAGAATTGAGAATTCGGAATCGGACGCAGCATGGACCGATCTCGCTCGGCATGGTCACTCGCTCGTGTTGCCGGATTCTTAGTTTTGACCTCATAAGTTTCAAATTTCTCTCTGTCTCTCTGTGCCTCTGTGCTGGATTTTTCTCCCTAAGCTCCGGCTGGGGACAAACGCTGCCGCCTGCGCCCGGAGCTACGGTTCATACGATCACCAAGCCGGGGTTTTTCAACGAGCCCTCGATCGCAATCAATCCCGCCAACCCGGATCAAATCGTGGCGGCATACCAGGTAAATGCCAGCGTGGTCTATTCGCACGACGGTGGCGCACATTGGACCCCCGCCTCTGGTACGGATCCCGCGAATTATCGGATGTCGGGCGATGTTTCAGTGGCTTTTGACGCCAATGGCCGCGCCTATTTGTGCTATATCGCCTTTGACAAGCTGGGCACGGACGATTACTGGGGACACAACGCTTCGCGTAACGGCATTTTTGTCCGGCGGTCCACTGATGGCGGGGCGACATGGGATCCGCTGGCAATTCCGGTGGTGGTTCACCCGCCTTTGCCCAAGATACCGTTCGAGGACAAGCCCTACATCGTCGCGGATACGCAACCGCACTCTCCGTTTCGCGGAAATCTATACGTCGGATGGACCGAGTTCACGCTGAACGAATCCGTGATTCTTTTTTCCCATTCCATTGACGGTGGAACGACCTGGTCGACGCCGATTCGAATCAGCACGCATGCAGGCCTGCCTCGCGACGACAACGGCTCAGACGAGGGATTCACCGCCGCAGTGGACAGCGATGGCAGCGTGCATGTGGTGTGGGCAGAAGGACAGGAGATCTCCTTTACCTCGTCGTACGATGGCGGCAGGACGTTTTCGCCTTCGCATGGCATTGTCAGCATTGCGCCTCCTTATTTCCAAGTGCACGGAGTATCCCGCGCCAACGGCTTCCCGCAGATCGGGTGGGGTACATGTCCGCGCATCCCGCCGGTCGCGGGCTTTCCACAGCGCATCACCCGGCTTTTGTTCCCCCCGTGCAGCAGGCGGGGAGTTCTCTACGTAACCTGGAGCGATTTCCGCAACGGGGATGTCGACGTGTTCGCCATAATGTCGCACAACGGGGGAAGACGATGGTCGCCGCCTGTCCGCGTGAACTCCGATCCCTTACATAACGGTGCCGATCAGTTTTTCCAATGGCTGGCAGTAGATTCCGCGGCGGCCACGCCTGCGGCCTACGTGATGTTCTATGACCGTCGCAGTGACCCCCAGAATCAAAAAGCTACTATCGTGCTGGCCCGTTCCATCGACGGCGGGCATACCTGGTTAAATTACGCTTGGACCGACCAGCCTTTCGCTGCGCTTGGCGACTTCCTGGGAGACTACACTGGACTGGCCGCACTAAATGGGCGCGTCTACGGGGCCTGGACGGAGGAGGCCGAGGGTTCGCACACCGGTGCGTCCGCTGGTTCGGTAGATAGCACGCCGGCTGGAAAGACCGATCCGAAAAGGCAGGAAGCCAACGCGGCAGCGGACCAGAACGAGGACTCGACTATCGCGCCACGACCTAGACACCAAACCGTAGTACGTATCGGTTCGGCACACTTCACCCATTGATTCGCCAGAGCCATTAACCACTCAAACAGTGGAAGACGCGCTGCGTATAAAGAACTCAGTCGCTAACGACTGATCTGGTTTCTTCCCTTCAGGCAATCCACCGACTCTGTGGTTAGAGAGTCTTGGTTTCAGACGAAAGCGTTTTTGAATCGCCGAGTGCTTTGACTTTCCGTTTGGACGGCATCTCGCATCTGGCGGACAGATGATTTGAGTAGTGGGTGCCGGACGCGCGGCGCAATTTCCGCCAACGGCTCCAGTACGAACCGGCGTTGATGCATGGCTGGATGGGGAATTACCAGCTTCAGGCTGTCTAATACGACTTTCCCAAGCAGGAGAATGTCGATATCGATTGGGCGGGGTCGTTTGCGTTCGGATGCAATGGAAACCATACGGCGGCGGCCCAGTTCCTTCTCAATTTGTCGAGTGCGTATCAGGAGTTGCCTGGGGCCCAATTCAGTCCTCAAGGCAACCGCACAATTTAGATACCAACGCTGCGGCCCGACCCCCACGGGTTCGGTTTCGTAGATTGGCGAGACCTCCATTACCTTACCCAGCGGGCCCAGGCATTCAACCGCCTGGCGCAGGTTGCGCTCTCGATTCCCCGAATTCGATCCCAGCGACAAATAAACCGTTTTCTTCATTACGAGCTCTTGTTCGCTTAACTGACGACTGGCTACTGGCGACTTCTACTTTAGGATAGTACCCATGGCACTGGAAGCTCTGGTCATTACGACAGATTCGACCCTCCTCAGCCTGGTCCGCCGTGCCATGGAGAAATTGGGCGCTGAAGTCATCGCGGTAGCGGCCTCCGAGGAGGGTTCCTTCCTGCTCGCCCGGCGCAAGTTCGATGCCGTAGTCCTTGACTACGATGACCATGCGGTGCCAGGCATTTGCCGACTCTTGCAGGAAATCCGCCGCGGCACGTCAAACCGTTCGACCATCGTTTTTGCGCTCATTGGTGACAAAACAGCATCTCGCCTGGCGCTTGCCGGTGGCGCTAATTTTGTGTTGCAAAAGCCCCTCGGGTCCGATCGGGTAGAACGCGCGTTTCGTTCGGCCCTGAAACTCATGCGCCGCGAAAACCGTCGCTATTTTCGCCTTGCCATTGTACTTCCGGTGACCCTGGAACTCGAGGATGGTTCAGTGCACGGCACCACCACGATGAACCTGAGCAAGAAAGGCCTCGCATTGCGTGAATGCCCCCTGACTGCCGGCACGAGGGCCCGCATCAGGATCTCGACTCCGGGAGCACCACCTATCGGATGCGAGGTCGAGGTCGCTTGGACAGCGGGTGCCGGCAGCGGAACCGCGGGATTGCAGATTCTTGCCATGGAGGAACGCGATCGTGAAGCTCTTGCCGCGCTTATCGACCGTGCTGCCGAAGAGGCAGAGCACACTTCTCTCCGCGGCGATCGTCAGCGATCCGTCAGAAGCATCAGGCGAAGCCTATGGTGGCGACACTTAGGCAGGCGCATTCTTCGCTCGGTGCGTCGCTTGGCGAGAACTAAATAATTCGGCGATGGATTTACGCCGATATTCACGAATCGGAGCGCCCAACTTGCTTATTGATCCGAGAACATCCTCCTCAACACGTTGCCAATCCTGTAACCACGCGAACTGCGGTATTCTGTCCCCATGTCATTTGTACGATTTCTGATGCTGCTGTCGCTGGTGGTATGGATCGGCGGGATCATCTTTTTTGCCATCGTCCTGGCCCCTACTGTATTCAGCGTGCTGCCGTCCCGGCATTTGGCTGGGAGCGTGGTAAGCCGTGCCCTCACGGCACTGCACTGGATGGGAATTATTTCCGGAATGGTCTTCGTCGTCACCTCGATGATTTACGCACGCTTCAGTACGGGATCGGCAAATCCTTTTGCGGCGCGCCATCTTTTGATCTTCGCAATGATCGCACTTACCCTGCTCTCGCAATACGCTATCGGCAGCCGGATGCTGGTCCTGCGAACCCAGATGGGGGTAATCGATGACGTCCCCGTGGATGATGCGCGCCGTGTGGAATTCAATCGACTGCACCATTGGTCCACACGCCTGGAAACCGTGGTCTTTCTTTTCGGTTTGGCTGCACTGTACCTCACGGCCCGCCGATTGACATGAGGCCAGTCTGCAGTCGTTAGTTGTCAGTCGTAAGTTAGTGCCCCGAAAGCGATCTGCGTGGTTTCAACTCACCGCTGTCAACCGGCTGTAAACTGTTAACTGTCCACTAATTGGCCCTTTAATGAAATCAGGAATCATCGGCCTGCCCCAGGTAGGCAAGACATCGCTATTTACCATCCTCACGCGCCAAGTGCGCGGCGCTAGCACGGCTGCGCGGGGCAATCCCCGCGAGGCCCATTTAGGCATAGCCACCGTCCCGGACGACCGCCTGGACCGGCTGGCCGCGCTTTACGATCCCCGAAAGCTCATTCACGCCACCATTGAGTACGCCGACGTGGCCGCTACGAGCCAGGAGGCACTCAAGGAATCCGCCTTGCTGAATACGTTGCGGACCGTTGATTCCCTCACCCATGTGGTGCGCGCGTTTGCCGACCCCTCGGTTCCGCACGTGGGAGAGATCGACCCGATGCGCGACATCAGAAACGTTGAATTCGACCTGATGATCAGCGATCTTGGCCAGATTGAAAAGCGGCAGGAACGCGTCGAAAAAGACCTGAAGCGCGCGAAGACCGCGGAACTGGAACGCGAACATGCACTATTATTGCGGGCGCGCGCTCAACTGGAGGCAGAACAGCCCCTGCGCGAGATGGAGATGACCGGAGACGAAAAGAAAATGCTTCGCGGATTCATGTTCCTGAGCGAAAAGCCCATCCTATACGTGCTCAATATAGGCGAGAGCCAGGAATTGGGCAGCGATCTGGAGGCAGCCGCGGAGCGTTTCGGGCTCGCTGCTCTGGAATCGCGCACCAATGCCGGCGTGACGGCTGTTTGCGGCAAAGTGGAGGCCGAGTTGGCCGAGATGAGCGACGCCGACGCCGCCGACTTTCTGAAGAGCTATGGCCTGATGGAAAGCGGCTTGGTGCGCCTGATCCGCAAGACTTACGCGCTTCTGGGTTTGATTTCATTCCTCACCGTTGGAGAAGATGAGTGCCGCGCCTGGACCATCAACCAGGGAATGCGCGCGGTCGAAGCCGCAGGCACAATCCACACCGACCTCGAAAAACACTTTATCCGGGCGGAGACCATCCACTGGGACAAGCTGCTCGAGGCCGGCTCAGAGGCAAATGCCCGTTCCCTGGGAACTCTGCGACTGGAAGGAAAGGATTACATCGTGAAGGACGGCGATGTAATGCATATACGGCACTCAGGGTAGGCCCTGAGCAAGATGAGCCCAATCTCTTTAAGCATTCTCTTGGGTCTGACTGCCGCTCTGGCAAACATTGCCGGTGGCGCGGCAATTGCCCACCGCCAATGGGAGCAGCATTACCTGAAGTACTTCGTTGCCCTGGGCGCTGGCTTCATGCTGGCCACGGCCCTAGTGGAAATGGTGCCCGAAAGCATTCGTCTTGGCTGCGAGCCGCACCCCACCGATTGGTGCGGGCACGGCGCCGGTCTGTTGGTGTTGCTCGGATACATGCTCGTTCATTTTTTTGAGCATTCGATCACGCCGCATTTTCACTTCGGGGAAGAAGTTCACCGCGATGAATTTGTTCACGCCCATACTGGCTATTCGGTACTGCTCGCGCTACTCATTCACACTTTCTTTGACGGCATTGCCATCGCCTCAGGCTTCCTGATTTCGAACTGGCTTGGCTGGGTCATCTTCGGCGCCATATTTCTTCACAAGTTGCCGGAGGGATTTACCGTTGCCTCGGTGATGCTGGCCAGCGGCCGCAGCCGGCGGATGGCAGCCGTATCCTCGGTGCTGCTCGGCGCCGCGACGCTCCTGGGAGTCCTGACGATGACCGTAACCCGCCGCGCAGTTGGCGTTGGGTTGCCGCTTTCCGCCGGTGTCACGATTTATGTTGCGGCCTCTGATTTAATGCCAGAAGTAAATAAGGAACCCGGAGTCAAAATGGCATTGGTGGTATTTCTCGGCGTCGGGGCATTGTTCGCTCTAGACTACTTAATGCACGGGCACTGACTCGTTTGTAATTGGCAATTTGTGATTGGTAATTTGTAGGGCATCTTGCTACGGATGGAGGATGGCTCTTAAATTACAAATTACCAATCACCAGTTTCAAATTCCGTATGGCTCCCGCCTCCATCTCGCATTACAAAATTCTCAAAAAGCTCGATAGCGGTGGCATGGGCGTGGTCTATGAAGCCGAGGATGTGCGCCTGGGCCGAAGGCTTGCACTGAAGCTCCTGCCCGACGAACTGGCGCAGGACCCGCAGGCGCGCACCCGCCTGCAACGCGAGGCCCGCGCGGCATCCGCCCTCAATCATCCAAATATCTGCACCATTTATGACATCGGCGAGGAGCAGGGACAGAGCTTCATCGCCATGGAACTGCTCGAAGGCACGACGCTGAAGCATCGTATCGAGAGCAAGCCGCTGCCGCTGGAAGAATTGCTCGAGATTGGCATTCAAGTCACCGACGCATTGGAAGCAGCGCATGCTGCAGGAGTGATACATCGGGACCTGAAGCCGTCAAACTTATTCATCACCGCGCGAGGGCAGGCCAAAGTCCTGGACTTCGGGGTCGCCAAAAAGGTGGTCAAGCACGATCCGGACGGACCGACAGGAGCTGTCGCCCTGGATGAGACTCAGCTCACGGCTGCCGGCACTTCGGTCGGCACCATTGGCTACATGTCGCCGGAGCAGGCGCGCGGCGAAGAGCTTGACGCCCGCACTGACCTTTTTTCCCTTGGCATTGTGCTCTACGAAATGGCAACGGGAAATCAACCGTTTCCGGGTAAGACCTCGGCGGTGGTCTTTGACGGGATCCTGAACCGCCAGCCTCCGCGCCTGGGCCTAGTCAATCCCAAGCTGCCGCAGCAACTTGAGGAGATTGTCTCCCGGGCAATGGAGAAATCCCGTGAAGCACGATTCCAAGCGGCGGCAGAAATAAAGGAGTGCCTGCTGCGGCTGCGAGAGAGCAACAGGCAGCCAGCAGGCAAACGCGCAAGTGTTGCACTCCGCAAGGTCGCCGCGGTTGCCGTTCTGCTTGCTGCTTGTTGCTTGTTGCTGATTGCTGTCTACGACCGTTCCCATCATGGCGTCCGCCTCTCCGAAAGGGACACGATCGTAGTCGGCGATTTTGCCAATTCGACGGGCGATGCCGTGTTTGACGGCGCCCTGAAACAGGCGCTGGGGGTCTCTCTTCTGCAATCGCCATTCCTGAACGTTCTTTCGGATTCCAAGGTCGCGGCAACACTGCGCCTGATGGCGAGGCCGGCGAATACCACCTTAACGCCGGAAGTGGCACGGGAACTCTGCCAGCGGGCCAACAGCAAGGCGTATATCGCCGGCTCAATTGCCAGTTTGGGCAGCCAGTATGTCGTCGGACTCAAGGCGGTAAACTGCGTCACCGGTGACACCCTGGCCCAGGAACAGGCTGAGGCGGCGAACAAGGAAGGTGTGCTCGATGCTTTGGGTGGGGCAGCGGCGAAACTCCGGGAAAAACTGGGCGAGTCGCTGACCTCCATTGAGAAATTCAATGCGCCATTGCCCCAGGCGACGACATCTTCCCTGGAGGCTCTCAAGACCTATACCATCGGATTCCAGACGCTGGGTCAGGAAGGTGCAGCCGCTGCTCTTCCCTTTTTGCAGCATGCGGTGGAATTGGACCCCGACTTTGTCACCGCAATCTATGCCATGGGCGTCTGTTACAGCAATCTCGGGCAAGAAGATCGCGCCAACGAATATCTCTCGAAGGCCTTTGCTTTGCGGAGCCGCGCCAGCGAACGGGAGCGACTCAACATCGCCTTTGAGTACTACGAAAGCGTCAGTGGCGAATTTGACAAGGCGATCGAGACTAGCCGCGAATTCAACGCCAGCTATCCGCGCAGCACCGCCATGCACGCCAACCTCGGTGGCCTTTATTTCACGGAAGGCAAGTTTGGCGAGGCAGTCGCGGAGACAGAAGAGGCGCTGCGCATCAATCCGAACTACGTCGTCGCCTACGACAACCTGGTGATTATGCAGCTTGCCCTCAGCCGGTTTGCAGAGGCCCGCAAGACGTACGATGAGGCCCAGGCGCGGAAATTAAACGATACGGAAATGCGGAAAGGTATGTATGCGCTTGCGTTCCTCGAGGGAAACGTATCGGGGATGAAAGAGCAGGTGGAGTGGTTTGCCGGCCAGCCGGAAGTCGCGAATGAGATGCTGGCGATGCAAGCGGACACGGAAGCGTTCGCCGGACACCTCTCGAACGCGCGGGCGCTAACGCGGCAGGCCGTGGAATCCGCCATACATGCGGATAACAAGAGCTCGGCCGTCCGCTGGCAGTTGGTGGGGGCCTGGCGCGAGGCAGCCCTTGGCAACATGGAGGAGGCCCGCCGCGAAGTGAGCGCCGTGATCAAGTCCGTTCCCAATAATTCCGAGGCACAGTTTCTGGCTGCGCTCACTCTTGCGTCGGTTGGCGACAACGCTGCCGCTGGCGATTTGGCTCAGGAATTGAACGCTCGATTCCCGTCACACACCATGGTCCAGCTCTATTTTCTTCCCTCCATGGAAGCAGCAATCGACCTGCAAAACAAGCAACCTGACAAGGCCATCGCGCGCCTTCAAGTAACTACTCCGGTTGAATTGGGAGTTGCCACCGTACCCTGCTGCATGTTCCCGATTTATCTCCGTGGCCAGGCGTTTCTGGCGGCGGGACAAGGTGAGGCCGCTGCAGCCGAATTCCAGAAGATTCTTAGCCACAAAGGCATCACCTGGAATTGCCTGACCGGAGTTCTCGCCAGTTTGCAAGCCGCTCGCGCCTACACCCTTTCGGGCAACAAAGCAAAAGCATCGGCAGGCTATAAGGATTTTCTCGACCTGTGGAAGGGTGCGGATGCCAATATTCCTATCTTGAAACAGGCGCAATCTGAGTTCTCTGCACCGCAGTAGGTCCGCCTCATTATCCACTCACATCAAGAAACCATTAAAGATAGCTTTCTACTTTATCTAATGTAAGTATATGAAAATAACACTATTATTATACTTGACAATATATAACTAATATTTTATTATCCATTTGCGCTTAGATAGCATCAAACAGTACATGTAAGAAAGCAATTTACTTTGCAGGAGGATCAGATCATGCAGATTACTCGTTGGGAACCATTTCGAGAACTCACCACCTTGCAGGAACGAATGAACCGTCTTTTCCAGGACACTTGGCAGAACCCCTCGCAGATGACTCGTGAGAGTGAGTCGCTGTTGAGCGGATCGTTCGTGCCGCCGGTTGATGTGTACGAAAACGAGCACGACGTCATCGTCAAAATGGAAGTGCCCGGCGTCGACCAGAAGGACATTGACATCCAGTTGGAAAACAACGTCCTCACGGTAAAGGGCGAGCGCAAGCTCGAGAAAGAGGAAAAGGAAGAGAACTTCCAGCGCGTCGAACGCCGGTATGGCGCATTCACCCGCTCGTTCACGCTGCCCAACACCGTGGACACCGAGACCGTCCGGGCGGATTACGAGCACGGCGTACTGAAGATCACGCTGGCGAAGCGCGCCGAAGCCAAGCCCAAGCAAATCAAGGTCAACATAGGCGAAGGTGCCAAGCAGATCACGGGCGAAGTTGGGAAGCGGCAGCCGGAACGCGCGGCCTAATATAGGCCCATCAACTGACATCGATTCAAGGGGAGGCGGAACAATCCGGCTCCCCATTTTTTTGGGGATTTGTTCTAATCTGCACATATCAGGATCAGGACGCATACACTCCGGGATGGGTGCTGCGAAGGAAAGGACTTATGGCAATTCGTCAAGACAAATTAACTGTTAAAGCACAAGAGGCGCTGCAACGCGCCATGGAAATCGCGTCGGAGCACGGCAACTCGGAACTGGTGCCACTGCATTTCCTGGCCGCCTTGCTGGAGGACAGCGAAGGCGTCGTCCAGCCGGTCTTGGAAAAAATCGGCGCCGGGCCGCAGGCGGTGCTGGCGGAAGCCAACCGCGAACTTGGGCGCCTGCCCAAAGTGTCGGGTGGGGGATACGAGCCATCCCCTTCGGATGCGGTCAACAAGATGTTCGATGCCGCTTTCAAGGAAGCGGCCAACTTCAAGGACGATTACGTCTCCACGGAACACCTGCTGCTCGCAATTTCGAGGTTGCAGCGGGATCCGGCACAGCAGATCCTGGCGCGGCACGGGGCCAGCTACGACGCCATACTCAAAGCTCTGACGACAGTGCGGGGAACCCAGCGGGTAACCGACCAGAATCCCGAAGCCAAGTTTCAGGCCCTGGAGCGTTATGCGCGCGATCTCACGGAACTCGCAAGGCGCAGCAAGCTCGATCCGGTGATCGGGCGGGACGAAGAGATCCGCCGCGTGGTGCAGGTACTTTCGCGCCGGACGAAAAACAACCCGGTACTCATCGGCGAGCCCGGCGTGGGCAAGACCGCCATTGTCGAGGGACTGGCGCAGCGCATTATCTCCGGCGACGTGCCCGAGGTGCTGAAAAACAAGAAAGTGGTTTCGCTCGATCTGGGGGCCATGCTTGCCGGCGCCAAATATCGCGGCGAATTTGAAGACCGGCTCAAGGCGGTCCTCAAGGAAATTGAGGAATCGGACGGCCGCATCATTCTCTTCATCGACGAACTGCACACGCTGGTGGGCGCGGGCGCGGCGGAGGGCGCGATTGACGCCAGCAACATGTTGAAACCGGCGCTGGCACGGGGCGAGTTGCGCGCTATTGGCGCGACCACCCTGAACGAATACCGCAAGTACATTGAAAAGGATGCGGCCCTGGAGCGCCGCTTTCAGATTGTTTTCGTTGGCGAGCCCAACGTCGAAGACACCATCGCCATACTGCGAGGCCTGAAGGAGCGCTACGAAGTCCACCATGGCGTTCGCATCAAGGACTCGGCCATTGTGGCCGCAGCCACGCTTTCGCACCGCTACATCTCAGATCGCTTCCTGCCGGACAAGGCCATCGACCTGATTGACGAAGCGGCTGCTTCCCTCCGCATTCAGATCGACTCGATGCCCACGGAAATCGATCAGCTCGAACGCCGCGCCACTCACCTTGAAATCGAACGCCAGGCGCTGAAGAAGGAATCCGATCCCAATTCCCGCGAGCGGCTGGAACAGGTCGAAAAGGAGCTTGCCGGAATCCGGGAAAATGCCAACGCCCTGAAGGCCCGCTGGAAGCAGGAGAAGGAAGCCATCACCAAAGTGCGCCAGCTTAAGGAGCGAATCGAGCAACTCAAGATTGAAGAGGCTGCGGCCGAGCGCAAGGGAGAACTGGAACGCGTGGCCCAGATTCGCTACGGCGATCTGCGGCAGGCCCAGGCTGAACTCGACCGCTTCAATGCGCAAATGGATGGCAAGTCCCAGGAAGGCGCCAAGCGCATGTTGAAGGAAGAAGTAGACGAGGAAGACATTGCCCGGATCGTCAGCAAGTGGACCGGCATTCCCGTAAGCAAGATGCTCGAGGGCGAGGTGCGCAAGCTGGTGGACATGGAAAACCGCCTGCGGTTGCGCGTGATCGGCCAGGATATTGCCCTGCAACACGTCGCCAACGCCGTCCGCCGCTCGCGCGCCGGCCTGAGTGATCCGCGTCGCCCGATTGGATCGTTCATTTTTCTCGGCCCTACCGGCGTGGGCAAGACTGAACTCGCGCGCGCTTTGGCCGAGTTCCTTTTCGATGACGAGCACAACCTGGTCCGCATTGACATGTCCGAGTACATGGAAAAGCATGCGGTTTCCCGCCTGATCGGCGCGCCCCCCGGATATATCGGCTACGACGAAGGGGGGCAACTGACGGAAGCGGTTCGCCGGCGTCCTTATGCCGTGGTCCTGTTCGATGAAATTGAGAAGGCCCATCCGGATGTATTCAACATCCTGCTGCAGATCATGGACGACGGCCGGTTGACGGACGGCAAGGGCCGTACCGTGGACTTCCGCAACACCGTCCTCATCATGACCTCGAACCTCGGCTCAACCTATCTGACTTCGGAGGCTGCGCAAACTCCGCAGAGCTGGGCCAAAGCGCAGAAATTGGTGATGAATGCCCTCCAGGCGCATTTCAAGCCGGAGTTCCTGAACCGGGTGGACGATGTGGTCATCTTCAATCCGCTAACCAGGGAACAACTGACGCACATCGTGGAGCTGCGGTTGGAGGATTTG
>JBEKOS010000012.1:0-22070 GCA_049521535.1 Terriglobales bacterium
GACGCTGGGCATGGCTACTTTGATCTTGCCGGGCGAGCTTCTGAACATCTGCCATCCCATAAGGAACGCTATGGGGATGGTCATGCCGATGGTGAAAACGCCCCACGGACTGCGGGCAAGTGCGTTGACCACCACAATCCCGAGGCCCGCCAATCCCACGATCAAAATCAGGAGCACTGCGATCATCGCCACCGTTCCGGTGAAAGGCCCAATCTCATTGCGTGCGATGCCGGCTAGCGATCGCCCATTATGACGGACGGACGCTGCTAGCACCGTGAAGTCCTGCACCGCGCCCGCCAACACCGCGCCGGCGAGGATCCAGATGAACCCCGGGGCAAAGCCGAACTGTGCCGCCAGGGTCGGTCCTACCAGTGGTCCAGCGCCTGCAATGGCAGCAAAATGGTGTCCGAAGAGCACCCACTTCGGCGACGGCACGTAGTTGTGAGAGTCGTTAAAGACGTGGCTTGGGACCGGGCGGCGGTCATCAAGCGCCAGCGCTTTGGCAGCAATGAAGGCGCTGTAGTAGCGGTACCCCAGCGCCATAACGCAAAGGGTTCCGAGCATGATCGGAAAGGTGTTCATGCGTTAGAGCTGAAACAGGCGGTAGGCCAGGAATGCCGAAACGTAAGCCACGCCGGTCATGTAAGTGAACTGCAGGACCGGCCAGGTCCAGCCGTTGGTTTCGCGCCGAACGATGGCAATAGTGGACATGCATTGCATGGCGAAGGCGAAAAATACCAGCAGGGCAACTGC
Organism: Terriglobales bacterium; assembly: GCA_049521535.1. Lineage (GTDB taxonomy): Bacteria > Acidobacteriota > Terriglobia > Terriglobales > Acidobacteriaceae > CAZUCM01. The sequence continues at coordinate 754 of JBEKOS010000012.1, forward strand.
TGCGGCCGGCGTCAGGTCATGGCGCAGTGCTGCCTGCAAGTCCATTGCGTGGGAGGCGGGATCCACACCATATAACGTGCCCAGCGTGGCGATAATGGTCTCGCGAGCCGCCAGCGACGTAATCAGCCCTACGCCGATCTTCCAGTCGAATCCTAACGGAGCGATTACCGGTTCAATCACATGGCCCAGCTTGGCTACCAGGCTGTCTTGTAGCGCTGGCGCCTGCCCGTGGTGCAAGGGGAGGCTGGTCAGGGCCCAAAGCACGACCGTCACACCCAGAATTACTGTCCCGGCCCGATAGACAAACGCTTTCGTCCGATCGAGCAAACGCAGTGCCAGCGAATGCAGAGTGGGCCAGCGATAGGGCGGCATCTCCATCATGAAGGGTGCGTTCCGGCTCTTGAGAACCGATGCCTTTAGCAGGCGGGCGGTGGCGATGGCCATCAGAAAGCCGAGCAAATACAGCGCGAGCATGGCCGCCGCGCGTGTTCCAAACAAAAATCCCAGCAACGGCCGGCTGGGCACGAATGCAGCAATGAACATGGTGTATACGGGCAGCCGGGCAGAGCACGTCATGAAGGGCGCGATCAAGATGGTAGCCATGCGGTCGCGCTTGCTTTCGATAGTGCGTGTGGCCATGATGGCGGGAACGGCGCAAGCATAAGCCGAAAGCAGCGGAATAAATCACTTTCCATTCAGGCCGACTTTGGCCATGGTCCGGTCGGCGATCACCGCCGCCCGCGCCAGGTAACCCGAGTCTTCCAGAATTCCGATCACCAGGAACAGCAGCAGAATCTGCGGCAGAAAAACCAAAACCGAACCGACGCCCTTCCAAAGGCCGTTGACCAGCAGGGAGCTGAGTAGCCCTGCGGAAATATGATTTCCGAGCTGGGTGCCGGTACTGTCGAGCAATTTTTGCAAGAGGTTGGAAAGCGGCTGGCCGACGGAGAAGGTGATCTGGAACACGCCAATCACAGTCAGCGCAAATACCACCGGTCCCCAGATGTGGTGCAGAAACAAGGAATCCAGCCGGTTCGTCCAAAGCGGAGTCGCAGGACGGCGGTAGGAGGCTTTCGCGCCGACCTTCACCGCCCATTCGCGGCAGCCGCGTGCGTCCTGTACCACCGGCAATTCCAAAGGGCTCGGAGGTGCTGCTGAAGAGGTCAAGAAGGACGTGATCGCCGGCATGCCTTCGCCAGTCAATGCACTGGCCAGCACTACCGGTGTGCCTAGTTGACGGGCAAGTTCAAGGACGTCCACGTCGCCATCTTGTTTTCGCAACTCGTCCGCCATGGTAAGTACAACCAGAGTCGGCAATCCCAGTGAAATAACCCGCGCGACCAGGGTCAGATGGCGATTCAAGTTGGTCGAGTCGGCGGCGACGATGATGGCATTCGGACGCGCCATCCCCGGCACCTCACCCTGAAGGACTTCAATGGCGACCCTCTCGTCTTCTGATTTGGGCGAAAGACTATACACGCCCGGCAGGTCAATGAGCGCCACGTCGCGGCCTTCCTGGTCCTTCAAATGCCCCACGTGGTGCTCGACCGTTACGCCGGGGAAATTCGCCACCTTCTGGCGCAATCCCGTCAGTCGATTGAAGAGCGTCGTTTTGCCGGAGTTTGGCGGACCGATCACGGCCACCGTGCGGGCTACGTGCTCAACGACGGTTTCGTTTGCGGAATCAACCCCGCAGCAGGAAGGAGCTGGCGCCAGTACAGACATGCGCTAAGCCTCCGCCTTACGCTTGCGCGCTTTGGTCTTTGAAGTCCTTGCGGAGGCGGGCTTCCGGGGAACCACCCCGATGTGCCGGGCCAGATCGCTGCGCAATGCGACTTCTGCGCCCTCGACGCGGTAAATGCGCGGATCGCCGCCCGGACCGCTACGCGATACGGTTACCTCTACGCCGGGAATGAATCCCAAATTCATTAGGTTTTCGGCGACTTGCGGAGCCACATCCAAATCGGTCAACACGGCAGTGGTGCCTTCTTTAAGGTCAGACAAAACCGCGCAGGGCTCGGGGTGAGCGCCAGAAGTCTTATGCACAGTCAATTGTATCGCGCTTATAAGGCAGATAAAACAGGAACTTACGCGCAACGGGGTGCTGCAGTGCCTGACCGGAGCCTTCAGCAGGGCAAGCGGCAACGGCACGCTGACTTTGCTGCACCCGATAGCCTGCTTACTTGTCTTTCTCGATCTTTAAAGGCACGCTTCGCTGGGCATGGCATCCCGTTCCGGGATCAATGCCATAGCTCGCGGTTTGGTCCTCATAGCGCACCTGAAACTGCAGAGGTTGTTTGACTTGGCTGGGCAGATTGATGAAACGCGCTCGGCCGTCGGCGTTAGTCCCGGCTTCGAGATCGAGCCGGCGCTTGTTCATAAACCCATAGCGGATCGTCGTCGTGATACGTGCGTAGTATATGGGCTTTCCCGCGAGGTCGGTGACATGAAACTCGACACTGCACGGTCCAAGATCAGCGCTGATCTCGGTGGCCGGTGCGGATGTGGCAGGTTGGCTCTGGGTAGGGGTATCCTGACCCGCGTCTTGTGCCACCGCGGCGATTGAAGCCAGCAGGAACCCTGACATAATGACCACAACTGCCGGAACTCCGCGGTAAGGGCGTCGACCATTTCTCATGGTTTTCAGTATGACGCAAAAGACCTGCTGAGCCAATCTACGCCGTTGGTTGTAGATACCGTAATTTGTCGCCGGTCATCCAGATTCTCTGAGCAGTGTTCAGCGCAAGCGCAAGGATTACCTGGAAAGTGGAGTTGTTCAGGGATGGTTTGACCTGGATGCGCGTATCGTCGAGGTGATTCACCCCGATCACCCTAACCGGTATTTCGGGCAGGATCAAATTCTAGCCATCGATAGTGTCCCAGGCCTCAGTGTTGATCTGCAACAGCTCTATTCGCGGTAGCTCCCGTCTTCATTTATGATTTTTCTACCGCAGAGAATCTCCCTTGGATCGGGTTTTCCTCCAGAGCTCGCTGCGTCCCCTGCGGTGAAAGAGTTGCCTATGCAGAAGCGAAGCGGTTCAGAAATCCGGCGAATGTTCCTGGACTATTTTGTCCAGCGCGGACACCGTGAGGTGCATTCATCGTCATTGGTTCCCGCCAACGATCCCACATTGTTGTTCACTAACGCCGGCATGAACCAGTTCAAAGACGTCTTCCTTGGCTTGGAGAAGCGCGATTACATACGCGCCGCCAGCTCACAGAAATGCGTCCGCGCCGGGGGCAAGCACAATGACTTGGAAAACGTGGGTTTCACCAATCGCCATCACACCTTTTTCGAGATGTTGGGTAACTTCTCCTTTGGCGATTACTTCAAGAAAGAAGCGATCGCCTTCGCCTGGGAACTGGTGACTTCGCCGGACTGGTACGGCATTCCCGCTGACCAGCTCTTCTGCACCATTTTCAAGGGCGAGGAGGGCGTAGCGCGCGACGAAGAAGCGTACAACTGCTGGCTGAGTCAGGGAGTGCTGGCGGAGCGAGTCTTTGAGTTCGGGAAGAAGGACAATTTTTGGCAGATGGGGGACACTGGCCCCTGCGGCCCATGCAGCGAGATTCACTATGACATGGGCCCGGAAGCCTCGACCGAAGGTCACACCGACTGTCAATTTGGCTGCGAATGCGGCCGCTACGTCGAAATCTGGAACCTGGTGTTCATGCAGTTCGATCGCGATGCCGGCGGCACGCTCAACCCGCTGCCCAAACCTTCCATCGACACCGGCATGGGGCTGGAGCGTGTGGCGTCAGTGCTGCAGGGAGTGATTTCGAACTATGAAACCGATCTCTTTTTGCCGCTAATCCAGCGCGCGGCGGAACTGACCGGGACTTCCCTCGAAAAGGAGCTCAACAAGGAATCGCACTCCCAATCGGCAGCATCCTTGCGCGTGATCGCCGATCATGCTCGTGCCGCCAGCTTCCTCATTGGCGACGGCGTGATGCCGGCCAATGACGGACGCGGCTATGTGCTGCGCAAGATCATTCGCCGGGCCATCCGCCACGGCCGGCTGCTCGGACAAACCCGGGAGTTTCTGTTTGAGATGGTCTATGCCGTGCGCGACCTGATGCAGGACGCATACCCGGAACTTCGCGATTCCGCCGAGCGCGTAGCCAGAATTGTGCGCACGGAGGAAACACGTTTCGCCCATACGCTGAATCTGGGCCTGGCCAAGCTCGAAGAGGATCTGGCGCCGCTGGCCGACGCTAAACGCCAATCGCCGCAGGCGCATGCCATGTATTCGGGCGCGAAAGCCTTCAGGCTCTACGACACGTTTGGCCTGCCGCTGGATTTCATCGTAGATGCGGCGCGCGATCAGGGCATTCAGTTCGATCAAGCGGGCTTCGATCGTGCCATGAGCGAGCAACGCACGAATGCGCGGGCCTCATGGAAGGCGCTGGGCGGAGCCAAGCACAGCGCGTCACCGGTCTACCGCGATCTGCCGGGTACGCGATTTGTGGGTTATCGCCAGACGGAAGCAAATGGCTGCGAGATCCTGGCCATAATTCGCAACGGCAATGGTGTTCCGGAACTCAAGAATGGCGAAGATGGCGAGGTGGTTCTCGACCACACGCCGTTCTACGCCGAATCCGGCGGCCAGGTGGGCGACATAGGCTGGCTGTATGACGAAGGCCGCCACGCGATTGTGGCCGAAGTCCGCGGCTGCTACGCTCCCGTCCAGGGAGTGCGCGCTCATCGCGTCATCGCCCGGCAGACCTTGCGCGTCGGCCAGCGCGTGGATGGGGTGGTTGATTTGGACATCCGCGAGCAAACCATGCGCCATCACACCGGCACCCACCTGCTGCACGCAGCCCTGCGCGAGGTGCTCGGCAAGCACGTCAAGCAGGCAGGTTCGCTGGTTGCTCCCGGCTATTTGCGATTCGATTTTTCGCACTTCACAGCCGTGGAGGATGAAGAACTGCAGGAGATCGAGGACCTGATCAATAGGGAAGTCCTGCGCAATGAGGGTGTGCAAGTCATCGAGGACGTGCCGCTGGAAACGGCCGTAAACGAAATGGGCGCCATGGCGCTGTTTGGCGAGAAATACGGCGACCAGGTTCGCGTAATCAAGATCGGAGATTTTTCCACCGAGCTTTGCGGCGGCACTCACACTCGTGCCACCGGCGAAATTGGCCTGCTGAAGATTCTTAAGGAAAACAGCGTTTCCAGCGGGGTGCGTCGCGTGGAAGCCATTGCGGGTACGCAGTCGCTGCATCACTTCCGCGCCGATCATCAACTGGAGCACGTAGCCCGTTCTCTCGTGCGTCCGGACGGGCATGAAGGATCGCTGGCGACGGCTCTGCGCCGGGAAATTGACGGTCGCGAAGACGAGATTAGACGCCTCCGCAAGGAATTGGAACAGGTACGGATGAAATCTGCCTCCGCTGCCACTGGCTCCATCGCAGACCGCGTGCGCGAGGTTAAAGGCATCAAGGTCCTTGTGCACCGCGCGGACAACCTCGAACGCCCGCAGTTGCGCACCCTGATCGACAACCTTCGCAACAAACTGGGTTCCGGCATTGTTGTGCTGGGTTCCAGCGCCGATGACAAAGTTTCATTGGTTGTCGGAGTTACACCGGACCTGACAAGCCGTGTGCAGGCGGGAAAAGTCATCAAGCCGCTGGCGGAGAAAGTAGGCGGTTCTGGCGGTGGCCGTCCAGATATGGCTGAGGCCGGTGGAAAGAATCCCGAGGCGCTCGACGAAGCCTTGGCGGCCACCTATGCCGTGGTCGAATCGTTGCTGAGTTAAGGAAAAATCCAGCGCACCGCATAACTTGTGAAAATCTGAGGCGAGTGATTTGGATTTTCTCCGCGGTTCTGCGCTAGGTAGTGCTTAACCCTACTTCGCCGGCGGCAGAGCCCAGTACCCATCGCGGGCATACACCTTCAATCCCGGACGGTGCACTCTTACCTCAACCGTGCGGTAGCCCATGGAAGGCGGTCCCGCGGTGGTGTATCCAATGGTGTACTGATTGCGCGCTTCCTCGGTGATGCGGGAGTAAGAATCCTCGATGGCTTGCGGATTGAGTTCCGGATACACCTGTCCACCCGTGGCGGACGCATACTTGGGCAGGATGTCGCCATAACCCTGGCCGGGTATGCGTATTTTTTCCATCTCGCGAAAGCCGGGAACGCCCCCGCCGGCGACGTCCACTGCATACACGGTGATCTGGCGCGCCAGCAGCACCTTGAGCACTTCCGAGTAGTTGTTAGCGCTGCCGACTTCCCGGCCATCGCTGATCACAAACAACACCTTGCGCCGCGTAGGATCGCGTTTGTTCAATTCCTGCGCCGCCGCCAGAATGGCATCGTTGAGAACATAGAACTCGGTCGAATAAGTCTGAACCTGCGGGGTCTGTGGGTCCACCGGTATCCCGTTGACCGTGGGTCCCCCGCCAAACGGGCCGTTCAACACCGGGACGCCGCCGGTCTTGCCGGTGGCGCCTTTCAGCTTACGCATCGAAGCCGCAACCTGGGGCGCGTTGATGCCGGTGAAATCCTGCACCTTCTGCACGATGTTCGCGTAGGAGAAGATGGACACTTCATCGTATTGGCTTAAGGCGCCGATCAGCGCCGGCAGGGTATCGCGGATCTTTTTCCACGTGACCTCCGGAAGGCCGATGTCAACCACTACCGCCGCCGACAATGGAAACGGATCGCTGGTGAAGAACGTGATCTCCTGGGCCACGCCGTCGTCGTACACGGTGAAATCGTCTTTGCTTAGTCCCTGCAGCAGCGTGCCGTCGTGGTTCTTCACGGTTACCGGATACATCACGAAATTTACGTGCTTCACGAAAGTAAAAATCTCGTCGTGCGTCCTGGTTGGCGGCGCCGTCGAGGAGACCGGCTTGGCGGCGCTGGCTTTCTCCGCAGGCGAAAGCGGCGGAGGCGCGGGTTCAGATGCAGGTGACGCCACCCAGGGAGGCGTATCGGGCGCCGTCTGCGCCGGCGCGGTTTCCAGGGGCGAAGGCGCATTGTTCTGCGGCTGCGGAGCGTCAGGCAGCGGTTGCTGGGCGAAGGAAACAGCAGCAAGCAACAAGCAACAAGCAGCAAGCATGAGCGCTTCAAAGAAGGCAGCTCCAACCCGGGGATGATCTCTTACAATTGGCATGGTGCGGTACGCTCCCGCTCAATCCCACTCTACATTGTTGGTTTACAATACTTCCAGCATTTTCCTGTTCGATCTCGCGACGGAGGCAAACGGACCCCTTGGTCAGGGAAGGCAGAGTGCGGTCTCGGTGGAACGCTTTCCTTTGGTTCTGCGTCGTGGCGCTGTGCCTCCCGGCAGCCTTAGCGCAACAGGAGGCGCCAAAAGTCAGCCAGGATACCGAACCTACCTTTCAATCCAACGTCAACGTTGTGAACCTGTATTTCAATGTGAAGGACAAGCACGGGCTGCTCATCCCCAACCTGACCAAGGACGACTTTCAGGTCTTCGAAGATGGCAAGCCGGAGACAATAAAGTTCTTTAGCGCCGACACCAGCCAGCCTCTCACTATGGGCATCCTGATCGATAGCAGCGCCAGCCAGACCCGGGTGCTGGATATGGAAAAAGTTGCAGGCGCCGAGTTCCTGCATACCGTGATGCGCGACAAGGACCTGGCGTTTGTCATCAGCTTCGACATCGACTGCGATCTGCTGCAGGATTTCACCGGCTCGGTCAAGGACCTGAAAGCCGCGCTAAACCGCGCCCGCATCAATTCCACCATGTCCGGCCCGCCGGGGTTGGGAGGCGGACCTGTCCCTACGGCGCAAAATCCTAAGGGCACACTGCTTTATGACGCCGTGTGGCTTGGCGCCAAGGAAAAGCTGGCCACCGAGGTGGGCCGCAAGGCCATGATCATCCTCACTGACGGCGAGGATCAGGGCAGCCGGGAGACCATCAAGGGCGCGATCGAGGCGGCGCAGAAAGCCGACGCCATGGTGTATGTCATCCTCATCGCCGACCGCGGATTTTATATGTCGCAGGGCGCATTCTATGGTGGCGAAGGGGCGATGAAGAACCTCGCGCGCGAGACCGGCGGCCGCGTGATCGACGTCGGCAACAACGAGAAGAAGCTCAGAGAGGCCTTCGACCAGATTTCCGCCGAACTGCGTTCGCAATACAGTATTGGCTACACTCCGACGAACACCAAGCTTGACGGCAGCTTCCGCAAAGTCGAAATCAAGACCACCAACAAGGACTTAAAAGTCCAGGCCCGCTCGGGATACTACGCGTTGAAAAACGTACAGTAGAAAGTCTCTTCGCTGCAATAAGCCAGGAAAGTCCATCAAAAAGGCTCAGAGAAAAATCTGGGGGCTCGGCAACCGGCGACCAGCTTTTGCATTTCATGCTTTCCACTCTGCGGCGCTGTGTCTCTGAGCCGGACCTTGATTTGACAGATACATCAGTAAATGATATATCAGTTGTAGATATAAGGTTTGATGGGGAGACAACTGGACATGGCGGCCAAGACCAACAATGTTCCGGACGACCTGCAGCACCTGCTTCCGCTCACGCCGGCCGTATTCTTTATCCTCTTTGCCCTGGCGGAGGGCGAACGGCATGGCTATGCAATCATGCAACAGGTCGCGGTCCTTTCCGATGGCAAGTTTCGCATGGGGCCCGGTACGCTTTACACCACCATTCAGCGTCTTCTCGAACTCTCTCTAATTGAAGAAACGGCAACCGATGCGGGCAGCCGGCGCCGGTACTACCGCCTGACACGCCAGGGACGATTGATTTTCAAAGCAGAGCTTGGCCGCATGGATGCCGTGGTCAGGCTTGCGCTTGAGCACAAATTGCTGCCGGAAGGGGGAGCATAAAACCATGAATCCCAGCCTCCGCATAAGCTGCCGAATTTATGCCGCGCTCCTGTTTCTGTATCCGGTCGCCTTTCGCCGTCAATTCGGAGAAGAGATGATCGAAGTCTTTGCCGACCAATTGCGCGATGCCAGCCGAAATGACGGATGGGCTGGCACGATAGGCGTTTGGCACTGCGTCAGCGGCGAGTTACTACGCACCGCCCTTTCAAGCCACCTGCAGATTGTGGGCATTTCGTTCATATCGGGCGTGACCGCCTTCGGTCTGTTGTGCACGTTTTTTTGGGCCATCTTCGAGCAGCGCTGATCTCCGTTATTCCCGGTGTTTCGACATGCTGGAAGCAATCGGCCTGACAAAGCGTTACAACAGCATTCCCGCCGTGCAGGAGGTCAGCTTCCAGATCCGAAGGGGACAGATCCTTGGCTATCTGGGTCCAAACGGTTCGGGAAAGAGTACGACGGTCAAGATGTTGACCGGCTTGATCGAGCCCTCGGCCGGCCAAATGTTGTTTGACGGCGCGAGGGTCCAGTACGGCAACCCTGCCTTTGCGCGCTTACTCGGGTACGTCCCGGAAGAACCGCAACTCTACTTGCACCTGACCGGCCCGGAATACCTGCGCTTGGCTGGGCGGCTGCATTCGATTCCGCGCAAGCCTCTGGAAGAGAAAATTGACGCTTTCATCGATTTGTTTTCCCTGAGCGACGCCCGCTACGAGCTGCTTTTGAACTACTCCAAGGGGATGCGGCAGAAGATTCTCTTGTCAGCGGCGTTAATCCACAACCCGGAGGTGCTGATTCTGGACGAGCCGTTTTCCGGGCTGGACGTTGCGGCCGGCCTGGTTCTGCGCAATCTTCTGAAAGCCCTTGCCCGCGAGGGCAAAGTCATCCTGTACAGCTCGCACGTGCTGGAGGTGGTCGAGAAGGTCTGCTCGGAGGTGGTCATTTTGCACAAAGGGAAGGTCGTTGCCTACGACACGGTGGAGCGTCTGCGGGAATTGCAGGCGAGCCCGTCGCTGGAAGCAGTTTTTACCCAACTCGCCATCTCGGAAGACACTGCAGCAATCGCTGAGCAGGTGATTGCTGTCATGAAGGCCGGGTAGATCATGGTCCGCGCAAACATTCGGTCATGGCGGTCTGAAACACATGGCGTTCAGTTCGAGCTGATGCGCCATTTCCTCTCCGAACAAGTCGTGACGGAACTGGCCTCTTCCGATCAGGTTCAACGACTGGTCGTCACCGTGCTGGCTGTCATCGGGTGCGTGGGGCCGCTCATTGTCCGGCTCTATATTGAGAAATACGATCACCTCAAGAGTCTCGATGCAGGAGATCAGTACCTGGCGGCGGTCCACGCCGATCGGCTCTTCTTCACTGCGCTGTCGATGACGGTGGCCGGGCTGGCGACCATCGTCCAGTGGCAGGGGCTGTTCCCGAATCGGCGCGATTATCTTGCGCTGAAGCCATTGCCGTTGCGGCTGTATCAGGTCTTTGCCGCACGATTTCTGTCAGCCTTTGTGATTGTGCTGGTGGTGGTAACCGACCTGAACCTCGCGGCTAGTGTTCTGTTTCCCTTCCTGACGTCGGGCCGCTGGCAAGCGCCGTCGTTTGGACTTCGTTACATGCTGGCGCACTTCGCAGTGATGGTGACCGCCGGATTGTTCATGTTCTTCGCGATTGGAGCGCTACAGGGCTTGCTGATGAATCTGCTGCCGGCAAGCGTCTTCGAGCGGCTTTCGGTGCTGATCCAGGTGCTGCTCGCCACAGCCTTTGTAGCGGCGGTTCCGTATGTGCTCGACATGCCCAACTGGAACGAGAGCATTGCCGCCAAACCGCACTGGATGCTGTTGTTTCCTCCGGCCTGGTTCATGGGCCTGTATGACGCGCTGCTGGGGACGGGAGACAGCTACTTCATGCAACTGAGTGAATTGGCGGTCAAGGGGACGGCAGGTGCACTCTTTCTCGCGCTGACAATGTACTTGCTGAGCTATCGTCGCCATGCCTCCCGAGTCCTGGAACAAGCATCACTGAGGACCACCGGGCGATCACCAACTGCAGCAGTTGCAACGGCTTTGCTGGAGAAGTTCGTGAAACATCCTCCCGGGCAGGCGACTCTGGTTTTCGCAATACAAACGCTGCGACGGAGCCGTCCGCACAAACTGGTGCTCGCCTTTTGTGCCGCCATCTCGTTGCTGCTGGCGGTGAATTCGGCAGGGCCAAGCGTTATGGCTCATCTCCGCTCTGGTGCGAGCGGGAACGTTTGGCAACTGCAATCCGTGCTTGCGGCCCCATTGGTCGTTAGCGCCATCCTTGTTTCCGGTCTTTGCTACGTATTCCAGTTGCCGTCGCAAGCCGCAGCCAATTGGGTGTTCCGCATGGCGGAAAGCTCGGGCCGACTGGAGTTGCTTGAATGCGTCGAATACCTGCTCATCTGGTTTGGTCTGGCGCTAGTGCTGCTGGTGACGTTACCTGTTGAGGTGCTCGGGTTGGGCTGGAGGGTGGCGCTTGCCCATACTGTGCTTGTCGCGGTGCTGATGCTCCTGCTAACTGAGGTGCGGCTATATGAGTGGCATAAGATCCCTTTTACCTGCCCCTATGTGCCCGGCCGCCGCAACTTTTGGCAAACCATTGGAAACTATCTGTTTTTGTTCGTGGCCGTGATACCGACGATTACTTACTTCGAGGCCCGCCTGCATCGGCCGCTTCTTCTGCTCGCAATGGCCGGAGTTCTCAGCTTGCTCTATGTCTCGGCGCGTTCTTCGCGGCGGGCCCGGTGGAGAACGGTTCCTTTGCAATTCGATGAATCCGACGAATTGATGATTGGGGCACTGCGATTGAATCGGGAGTAATCAGCCGATCAAGGTTTCCCAGCAGCAGTAAGGTGCGCCGGTTCCTCGAGGATATCGAGGAGCGTCCGCGCACAGAAGACTCGATCACGCTTCGCATTGTTCACGGGCTTTACGATCCCAATATGCCCTAGCCGTTCGATGGCTCGCTGCGCTGTAGTGAAAGCAAGTCCCAGCTTCTGGGCTGTGCCTCTGGTCGTGATAAACGGGTTCGCGCCCAGGAGTTCGACGACGCGGAAAGTGGTGTTGGTCGAGTCGCCGGCGATACGCTTTTGCCATTGCGCCAGCGTTGCGTTGATTCGGGCGGCGCGATTCAGCGCGTCCTCGGACGTTCGGGCGATTCCAAGCAGAAAGTATTCCAGCCACTCATTCCACGCTCCTCGCTCACTTACGCCTCGAAGTCCGTCGTAGTAGTCCCGCCGCGTCGCTTCGAAGAATGCGGACAAATAGAGCAAGGGCGCAGGTAGAATGCCACGTTCGATCAGGAAGAGCGGGATCAGAAGGCGGCCCACCCGCCCATTTCCGTCGAGAAAAGGATGAATCGCCTCAAATTGATAGTGGGCCAGGGCAATGGTCACGAGCGGGGGAAGCGCCGTCTCATGGAGAAACGCCTCCCACGCCCCAAGGCATCGCAGAACGTCTCCCGGCGGTGGCGGGATATAGGATGCGCTTGCCAGGGTGCTACCGGGTCTGCCTATCCAATTCTGAATCGTTCGAAACTGTCCCGGCACGGCACGATCGCCCGCACCGCCTGTCATGAGCCTCCTGTGCAATTCGCGCACCAGCCGAACACATGTCGGGAGCTTTTTAAGCCGGGTTATTCCGTGTTCCAAAGCCATCACATAGTTGCCAACCTCGCGCAGATCGTCGGGGCTGCGATCTACCGCGGCTCCGGCTTCGCTGGCGAGCAACTCACCGAGCGTGGCTTGGGTACCCTCGATCTTGCTGGAAAGGACTGCCTCACGGCGGACGAAAGGCCGTATGAGAATGTGAGGGTTGGGTAGGCGTCCACCCTCGCCGGCCAGGCGCCCAATCAGGCGGTCGGCCTCTGAAAGTACGCCTATCAGCCGCGGGGTCCAATCAAGTGCTGGAGGCAGGGGCGCAGGCAGGAAAGCAGAATAACTGCCTTGGGGCACCTTCTGTCCGGGGATCTTGACTGGTTTGGCCATTATCGACGGCGAAAATAGGCTCCCTCGCTATTTTCACAATTCATAGTAATCGAAAATAGCACAGTGTACTATTATCGAGGGCGAAAATAGCGCCGACTTCGCGATGCTACACCCCATGAGTACCAAGGCCGGTTTGAGGTCTGCCGCGATTGTCTACAATTTATCATCGGCGTTTAGCGCGGTTAAACCGAGAAATGACAATAGGAGCTTTGCATGTTTGTCGCGGCCATCGAGCGCGCTGCCCAATTCACACGTCCAGTCCACACGATTTGCCGCGCTTGGGGCGTGGAGGGGGTAATTCCCGGCGCGGCCACCTTGTTTTTCGTGAATGCCCAGGGCTGGGCGCTCACCTGCAAACATGTAGCCCAGCAGCTTGCAGCTGCGAACCAACTAGCGGAAAAGTATCGAAACTTCAAGGCCGACTTGGCCAAAATCCCGCAGGGCAGACACAACCGGCATCAGGTCAGGGCGCTGGAACAAAACGCGGGCTATACGAAGGGGACCATTTTTGAACTCAAGCATCTCCTTGTGGACTGCGTTGATGGCGAGCTATCGCTGGAAGTCCGCGAGCACCCTTCCGCCGATGTCGCTCTGCTGAAGTTCAGTAACTATACTCGCCTCCACTGCGCGTCCTTCCCTGTTTTCGCGAAGGATGGGTCTGAATTGAGGCAGGGCAAGTTCCTGTGTCGGCTTGGCTTTCCCTTTCCGGAATTCACGAATTTTGCCTACGATGCCACCCGCGATGAGATCCACTGGACCACAACGGGGCGCCAAGCCACGCCGCGTTTTCCTATTGAGGGCATGGTCACCCGGCACCTAGGCAATCCTGATGGGACGGCGATCTTCGGATTCGAGCTCAGCACTCCGGGACTGAAGGGTCAAAGCGGAGGTCCGGCCTTCGATTCCGAAGGCAGGGTGTGGGGCATGCAGTCCGCCACTAACCACCTCGATCTCGATTTTGACGTGGATATGGAAGTGAACCGCGCCGGCCAAAAGCGTCGCGTGCAGGAGAGCCCCTTCCTGCACGTCGGCCACTGTGTGCATGTGGACGTGTTGAAGAGCTTCATGCGCGAGAATGGCGTCGCGTTTGCCGAGGAGTAGCGCTATTTGTGCTCCGGCGGAGGCGGTGCACCGGCGCCGGCGTCGCGGCGCGAAGAGGCGCTGCGCGCGCGTGCGGTATGCGTTTGGGTGCCCCCATCGCTTCCGCCTTTCTCCGACGGTACCGGCACGAGGGTACCTTCCGCCTCCTTCACAAACGTCAAATGGCCGTCCTCGCCCATGTCAATTCGTATTACGTCGCCCATCTTGACCTGGTGGGTGGCGACGAGATTGGCCAGGGGAAAGACTACGTTGCGCTCGATAGAGCGTTTCAGGTGGCGGGCGCCGTACTTGGGATCGGTGCCCTCGGCCAGCAGGAAAGCCTTGACCGGTGCGGTGCAGGAAAACACGAATTGGCTGTTTCCTGCGGCCTGCAGGATGCGTTGCTGTACCTGCCCGAGTTCGATCTCCAGGATCCGCTCCAGGTGGTCGGGACGCAGCGTCTTGAACACCACCACCTTGTCGATGCGGTTCATGAATTCGGGAGAGAACTTGCGCCGCGCCGCTTCCTGCGCCGTGCGCGTGATCTTCTCGTCGAATCGCTGATCGATCTGCTGCGGCTTGGTTGCAAAACCCATGCCACCGTTCATCATGCCTTCCATCTCGCCGGCCCCGAGATTGGAGGTCATCACGATGATGCAGCTCGACATATCAACGCGGCGGTTGTCGCCCAGCGTCAGCGTGGCTTTGTCCAGGATGCCCAGCAGCAGTTGCCACAGTGCGTCTGAGGCCTTTTCGATTTCGTCAAACAGCAGGAGCGACAGCTTTAGTTTTTCCGTCTGCCACTGGTTGATCGCTTCCTGGGTCAGCAGCGGGTGAGTCTCCCGATGCCCGAGGTAGCCCGGAGGTGAGCCAATCAATTTTGCGATTTCGTGCGAGTGCTGGAATTCCGCGCAGTCGATCTTGATCATCGCATGCTGGTCGCCGAAGAGGGCCTCCGCGCAGGATTCCACGACGCGCGTTTTTCCGGAACCCGTCGGTCCAAGAAAGAGAAGGTTGCCAACTGGCCGGTTGGGTGGATTCAGGCCAGCCAGAAACATCTGGTAGATCTCCGTCACTTTTTCAATGGCCTGATCCTGACCCACGATGCGGCGGCGCAATGCGGCTTCAAACTCCTGCGCATCTGTGCTGCGCCGGGTGGGATCAAGCGCCGTACTGGTACCGGTCTTCATAGGCTCGCGTTCCCGTTTTGCAAGAACACCCTCCTCTGGCTTAAACCCGGACAGAAACCAAATGGTGCGTTGAACAACGCTTTCGCTCCACGTTATTAGATGCAAGGGTTTCGCGCAAGTGCCGCAAAGCACCAACAACACGGTCTCCGCAGCGTGTGGATGTGTACTCTAAAGGCACCTTTCCTGGTTTATCGAGGTACCGGCACTTCGGTCATGCCGAAAGGCAAAACATTCATGCTACGCTCCATTTACGTGCTTGAAAATTAGCCTGGTGAGCGGCTTTTCGCATTACTGGAGCCCACTGTGCCGCGATTGACTTTGTCGTTACTATCCGCCCTCTGTCTATTGATCTCAGGAATATTTCTCATGAGGGTGGCGCCTGGGACACCTTTGACGGTAGCTAACGCCCCTGCCATGTGTGTTAACGTCCCAGAAAACAGAACGTCAAGGTCCCCGTCAGAACCCACTGTATCCTCTACGTTCACCGTCGCTCCGTCGCTGGCTGATTCCCCGGCGCGGACCGGGACCGCCCATCCGGCCAAAGCTGCACCGGTAGCCGACGTTCTGTCGGTCCCATCGGGACTTCCACTGCCGCCGGGGATGTTGCTGCATACGGTGCAGCGCGGCGAGAGCTTGGGCACGCTCGTGCATCTCTACCTGCCCAAAACCAGGTACATGACAGGATCGGAGCTTCAAGCGGCGATGCGGGCCAATAACGAAGGATTAAAAGGCAATGCGCCGAAGCCTGGACAGGACGTGTTGATCCCTGGCTATGAGCCCGAGTGGCACGAGCGGCCGTTGCCGATTCCCCGTGATTTTGAAGTGCGTGCCATCTACTTAACCGGAATTATGGCCGGCAGTGCCCGTGGCCTCGATCTGGTGCGCCGCTGGCGCGAACTCGGTGGCAATGCGGTGGTTTTTGATGTGAAGGACAGCGATGGCCTAGTCAATGTTCCGTTTGAGTATCCCCTCCTGCATGCCGCGGCGCAATTCAAAGCTGAAAGCCCTATGGCGGGGAGGTCCACGCCGCCTCTCCGTAATCTGCCGAAATACGTAGGCTGGCTGCACGCGCAAAATCTCCACGCCATTGCACGCATAGCGATATTCCGCGACGAGTACCTGGTGACGCACCACCCTGAGTTGGCGGTGCGTTCCCGGCAGAGCGGTGCTCCCTGGCGGGAAAACGGCAAGCTGGTTTGGACCGATCCCTCGAATCCCGAGGTGCAGGCCTACAACATCGCGCTCGCCCGGTACGCCGCCGAAAGCGGCGCGGACGAAGTGCAGTTCGACTACGTGCGCTTCCCCGCGGAGGGCAACCAAAAAGACGCGCAATTTGCGTACCAGAAATCACATCCGGAGACGCAGCGCAGCGATGTGATCGTTGATTTTCTGCGCGCCGCCCACGAGTCGCTGCACCCGCTGAATGTCCTGCTTTCCTTGGATGTATTCGGTGTGATGGCCTGGCAGCGCCCGGTGGATCTGGCTCATACCGGACAGGACATCGCCCGCATGGCGCAGCATTGCGATGTGCTTTCGCCCATGATCTATCCTTCCCACTTCTTCGGCATGGACGGCTATAAAGATCCCGGCGACGCGCCAGAACATTTTATCGGCGAGTCCATGGCGCGCTTCCAGGAGGTGACTCGGGAATCCGGAGTTACACTGCGGCCCTGGCTGCAGGCGTTTGCCTGGCGCACTCGAACGTACTCGTCCGACTACATCCTGAAGCAGGTTGCGACGGCGAAGGAGAACGGGGGCATTGGGTTCCTGTTCTGGAATGCTCGTAACGATTACGCCAAACCCCTCACCGCCATGCCCGTAATGTGGGCCAAACCCGGTCATTATTTCCGCGGCGACGAATTGCCGCAGCAAAAAGCCAGCATTCTGCCCCTGGCGCAGCCGTCCGTGGTTCTGCACGCCCCGTCGTACTAGGCCAGGGAAACAAAATCCACTCCGGAGGCACAGCGACACAGTGACCGACATTCGGCCATGGAGTCTCACTGGTCTAACCCCGGCATACGCGCCTCTGATTCGTTTGTATCCGCGAAGAATCGTGGCCAGCTCTCCTGTTCAGTCACGGCGCAATAATTGCCGGGCGTAGTATGCTGGTGTGCGAAGTCACGGCATCCACAATGAATAATCGCTGCCTGCAGATTTTCGGTCTGCTTGTACTTCTCTCCTCATGCTGTCTCTCTGTGAACGCTCAAAAACCCCCGATGATTCCACCGACGCCTGCAGACAAAGCGCCACCTGCGTTGCCGACGCCGCCCGTTGTGCCACAGCTTACGCGTGCAGATCTGGAAGCCTTTCTCGACGGATTTGTGCCGATTCAGCTCCAGCGCGATGACACCGCGGGAGCGGTAGTGCTGGTGGTAAAGGACGGACAGGTGCTTCTGGCGAAGGGTTACGGCTATTCCGATGTGAAAAACAAAAAGCCCGTGACTGTCGATGGGACCATTTTTCGCCCGGGATCCATCTCCAAGACCTTTATCTGGACCGCCGTGATGCAGCAGGTTGAGCAAGGAAAGATAGACTTGCACCGCGATGTCAACGATTACCTGGACTATCGCATCCCGCTGGCGTTCGGCAAGCCGATTACGATGATCGACCTGATGACCCACACTCCCGGCTTCGAGGAAACGATCAAAGAGCTCTTTGTCGCCAACGCCGCAGACATGGAACCCTTGAAGAAATATCTGGTCGGGCATCTTCCCACCCAGATATTTCCCGCCGGCACCACTCCCGCATACTCAAATTATGGCGCCGCGCTTGCGGGGTATATAGTGCAACGCGTTTCCGGCATGCCTTTGGAAGAGTATCTCGAGCGCAACATCTTCGCCCCGCTGGAAATGCGGCATTCGACGTTTCGCCAGCCACTGCCAGACAACCTGAAGCCGCTTATGTCCGCAGGCTACAGCGTTGCGTCCAAGCCGGCTAAGGACTTCGAATTCGTAGGCGCGTGGCCGGCGGGCAGCCTTTCAGCCACCGCGGAAGACATGTCTCACTTCATGATCGCGCATCTGCAGGATGGCGAGTACCACGGGGCCCGCATCCTGCGGCCCGAAACCGCGCGGCTCATGCATTCGCGAGCCTTCGAGCTGCTGCCCTCAATGAACGGCATGGCCTACGGCTTTTACGAGGAGTCGCGCAATGGCCATCGCATCATCGGCCACGGGGGCGATTCGCAGTGGTTCCACAGCGACATGCATCTGCTGCCTGCAGACCATCTCGGTTTCTTCGTCTCAGTCAACAGCGCCGGCAAGGGAGAGTTCTCTTTCCGGTCAGCGCTATGGGAGGGCTTTCTCGATCGGTATTTCCCCTATACGCCACCCCCTGCCCAGAAAATAGCCAGCGCTGCCCAGGATGCAAAATCGGTTGCGGGCCCCTACTGGTTCAGCCGCCGGTCCGATACCACGCTCGCCGCTGTGTTGTCAGCCTTTGGCCAAGCCAAAGTGACTGTCAATACCGATGGGACAATTAGCATCGATGCTGATAAGGACCGTGCGGGCAATCCCAGGCACTACGAAGAGATTGGACCGCTGATGTTTCGCGACTTAAATGGCCAAGGACGCGTCGCTTTCAAACGCGATTACGGCGGGCGCCAGATTCTGGTTACGGATCTGCCGATTTTTGTTGGTCAACCGGTTCCCCCGCTTAAGAATGGCACGTTAAGCATCGCAATCATCATGTCAGCAATTGTGTTATTCGTGATCACACTGCTTTCATGGCCATTAAATGCCTTGCTACGCCGGCATTACGACTACCACCCTGAACTGCCGGCGCAGTACCGGGGTTCGCGCATGTTTATGCGGTTGATCTGCATCCTCAACCTGACGTTTGTCGGCGGCATCGTGGCCTGGGCCATGTCGATTGAAGAAAACATCGGACTCGTAAGCCGCCATTTCGATGCCCGGCTGCACCTGCTGCAAACGGTCGGCGTGCTGGGAGTCATCGGAGCGGTATTCTCGGTCTTCTACCTTGTGCGTTCCTGGAAAACCGCCTCAGTGTGGTTCTGGACAAAGCTGTGGAATACTCTGCTGGCGCTCGGCTGTATCGGCTACGCCTGGTTCCTGCTGAACTGGCATATGCTTAATTTCAACCTGAACTACTGAACCATTGGTAAATCGCAATTGGTAATTTGTAATTTCAAGAGAGCCGGGAGCAGTGGTTTGGGCCTTGCGATTGCTGCCCTCGTTATATACACCGCGTGCCGAAGTGCTGGGAACCCCGCAGCCCCGACCGCCGCGATTGAGATCAATGCGGTGCCGTGGGGAACTGTGAAAAGCGTTGCGTCCACGAACGGCAGAGTCACCTTCGCGGTAAATTCGCAAACGCCTCTGCGCGTTAAAGTTCCTCCCGGCTCGTACGATATCGTGATCTTCGGTCCAAAGGGCCAGGAACAAACTCCAACCGTGATGGCAACCGATGGCATGCCGGGCAGGTGCGCGCCGGTATTCGAGGCCATTGACGGGAAACAGATCATTGCCGCATTGCCGGCGCAGCCCGTCGGCGCGGACACAGACGCCGAGCTTGTGGATGGGCTCGGCGCTTATTATCAGGGCAACTTTGAACTGGCGGAAAGCAGCCTGCGGCATTACCTGGAAGGAAACGCGCAACGGCGCGGCCTGGCGCAGTTTTACCTGGGTGCGACCATGATCACGCGCTATTCCCTGGCAGATGGTGAAGGTGGAACGCAATCCTTGCGGGCGGAGTCTCAGCAGGCCTTCAGGCTGGCCCGGCAGGAACAGAACTTTGCCCCGCCCGACCGGTATATATCACCGAAGATCATCGCCGCGTATGAGAACACGCCAAGGTAGGAAAATCAACGGCCACCGCTCCGAAGCAACAATTTCCCCTCAAGCCGATGGTGCCCCTATTTGCGCAAGTCCGCCCAATCCCTGTGAATCCGCGGTTATGCTTCCAGGATATTGACATTCCCCCTGTCTCGAACTAGATTACTCGCGGGTTTTATGTGCAGCAGACTCATCACTCAAGAGGTGACCATCAATGCCAAACCGCTTTTTCGCATTCCTGATTCTCGTGGTAGGTTTCGTCAGTCTGGCAGCCACTTTCGCGCAGAGCCAGGACCAAACGGCCAAGCCCGCAGCCAAGCCGGTTAAGCTTACCGGTTGCGTCATGCCCGGCAAGGAGGAAGGTTGTCTGGTGCTGAAGAAAGGGGTGGAGTATAGCCTGCATTTTGATCCGGCCAACAAGCCCAAACCCGGTACTGCCGTTACCCTGGAAGGCACCAGGATGGATGTCGACACTTGCATGCAAGGCAGTCCGATTAAGGTGACGAAATGGACGCCCACGACCGCGCACTGCCCGAAGCCTGAGGCCTCGCAGTAGCTCTGATCGGCCCGCAGTCCAACGAAGCAAAGGGCTCGAAGAAAACGCCAGTTCCCCTGGGTGCGGCGGAGTGCGTCCCGAGTTGCTACAATACTCACGTCGGATGGGTCTGTTATGTCCGCCGCCCATGATTTTTTCGGAAGGAAGACCTTGGCGCCCGAAATCGTCCGTATCAACAGCGAAAATCCGGAAGCGACGCTGATCGCGTATGCCGCCGACCAGCTTCGGCATGGTGAGGTGCTGGGCATGCCCACCGACACTTTCTACGGGCTGGCAGCCGATCCCTTCAACCTGCGTGCCGTGGATCGCGTTTACGACATCAAAACCCGGTCCCGCAAAAAACCTCTGTCGCTGCTAATTTCCTCGGTCGAGCAGGCAGAGACGCTGGCCAAGGACCTTCCTGCGGAATTTTATCTTCTTGCTGAGAGCTTCTGGCCGGGCCCGCTGACCCTGATTGTGCGGGCCGCGCCCAAGCTGCCGCTCAAAGTGACCGCCAATAGCGGAAATGTTGCGTTGCGAGTTCCGGCGGCAAAAATTCCTTTGGCGGTCATTCGCAAAGCGGGCGTGCCTATCACCGCGACTTCCGCCAATCTCAGCGGCGCGAACGAGTGCACCACTGCCGCTGCGGTTCGAGATCAGCTCGGCGACCGCATCAACGTCATCGTGGACGGTGGCGCCTCCCCGCGCGAGGTGCCTTCCACCATCGTCGACCTTACCGTGGATGCGATCGGCGAATTCTGCTGGCGCATCCAGCGCGAAGGCGCCATTCCCACCGCGGACATTACCGCTGTTCTTAGTGAAAAATGACCTCGGCGCAGCAGCGCGAAGTGCGGATGCCAGGCATCGGCCAGTGGCTCCGCATTCTGATTGCCCCGGC
>JBEKOS010000013.1:0-21606 GCA_049521535.1 Terriglobales bacterium
ATCTGCCTTTAGGGCTTTATACAATCAACGTGCGAGTACCGCGCTTCCACGAAGGTCGAAGACTTTTCCGGGTCGCTCCGCCTGAAAGCATTTTCCTGAACGCCACGCTGCAGGTTGCCGCATCGTGCGATCCGGCCATAGTCAACTCAACCGGACGCCCGCCGACGCCTCACGGGTACAAGGACGCCGAGGAGCAACTTTGTCACTATGGCTTCGAATCGCTGCCGGCTGCATCGGAGGACGGTGCTCCGTTTTACTTCGGTTTCCACTGTTCGGAACACGCTGTGTCCGGCCATGTGTCCACCTACCATGGGAGATCGGCTATGGGAAAAGGCTTTGGCTACGGTATAGGAAGAGGCTTAAATGACAATGTTCCTGTTTTGTCGAGTATGGCCTCTGTTCGCTTCAGGCGAATCAAGTTGTCTACGACGCTAAGCAGAAAGCAATCAAAGCAATGGGCCATGTAGTTTTCGACGAGAGAATTAATGAAATCCAGCACGCCGAATCGATGAATTTCCGAGTCGAAAATGGCCGCCTTGTTCCCTTCAAGTAAGGGCTTGTCGGAAGTTGTTGGGCAAGAGTGGCCGTGTGTTCTTCAGACCCGCTACCCTTCAACGCGAACCGATGGCTTGCCTGCCAGGCAACACGTCAGCCTTTTGTTCTGCTCGTTGACATTCAGTGCTACAATAGTAGCACTGAATAAGATATGGAGAAGAGAGCATGATTACGGTCAACATTCGCAAGCAGGGTGGCGCGGCCATCATGACGATTCCCTCTGACGTTCTCAAGATGCTTGACGCCGAGATTGGAACTATTTTGCACCTCGAAGTGGCCGACGGAGCGTTTATCGCCCGGCCCAACCCGCGACTGGCACGAAAGCGATATACGTTAGCTGAATTGCTGCGCGGCGTCACCCGGAAAAAGATGGCCACTCTGAATGCGGAAACCGCATGGGCGCGTGTAGGAAAGCCGCTGGGACGTGAATTGGCATGATACAGCAGCGGATTCCACAACGTGGCGACGTTTATTGGATTGATCCGAATCCAACTTCCGGCCGCGAACTGAAGGACCGGCACCGCTTCGTGGTCATTACTCCAAGGGAGATCAATGCACTTGGCATTGTGGTGACGGTTCCAATCACGCGGGGTGGCGCATTCGCGCGGAATACCGGGCTTACGGTTCCGATTGCAGGGCACGATACCTCGGGCGTCGCCGTATGCAACCAGGTGCGTTCGTTCGACCTCGAAGCCAGAAGTCGCGCCGGAAGCGCCCGATACTTTGAATCCCTGGATGAGGAACTCGTGGAAGAAATTGTTAATCGCGTGCTCAGCGTAATCGACCCTGCTGAGTGAGTTGGCCACGAGACGCCGGGTTGCACTGCCTTCAGAATATCTTTAGTTGAATAGTCAGGTACTTCTTGGGATTCTCACGGAAGGCCTTGATCAGCTCGCGCGTGTCGACCAGCAACTGGTTGGTGTTGTTGTAGAACGCCGGATCATTCACAAACTTCGCAGCCGAACCGGGCCCGGAATTGATCTTGTCCATTAGATCGGACAACTTGGTTACCGTGTTCTCCAGCTTGCGGGCAAAATTTTCGTCTTTGGCCAGCTTGCCGATGGCGCCTTTGCCGTCATTGAAGTCCGTAATCAAGCGGTTGGTCTGAGCAACGGTCTTGTTGACGTTGTTGTAGAGTTCGGGATCCTTCACCAGCTTGCCGATGGAGCCCTGGCCGGAATTGACCTGATCCAGCAGGCTGTTCAGCTTGTCGACGGCCGCGCCGGCCTTGTCGTAGAGTTCATCGCTCATCACGAGTTTGCCCACCGCACCCTTGCCCGCGGCAATCTGGTTCACCAGGGTACCGAACTCGGTGACCGTGGTGTTGAATTGCTTGTACAACGAATCATCAAAGACCAGCTTTCCGATCGAGCCCTGGCCGCTTTCGATAAAGCTCAGGATATGATCGAGCCGTGTCTCCAGAGTCTGCAGGTTTTGTAGCGTGGATTGGCTGGCACGCATTACATCGGAGAGGTCTGGCTGGACTGTGGTGGCAAGCGTGTCGCCGTCCTGAATCGGCGGCCCCTTGGTGTCGGCACTGCTGATGTTGACAAAGGTCTCACCCAGTACCCCCGCCGTGGTAAGGGACGCCTTGGAATCCTTGCGCAGGCTGAAGTCGTACTTGGTGGTGACTTTCATGGTGATCTCGACCGGCGTCAGGCCCCGGTCAGGCACCACTCGGACTCCCACAACATTCCCCAAATCGACGCCTTGAAGGCGCACGGGCGCGCCCTCGCGCAATCCCGCGGCATCATCGAAGTACGCCTTGATCTTGATTTTGCGAACGAAGAGGCCGCCTGAGCCGGTCATCAAAAAAGTCAACACCGCCAGGGTTACGCTGGCGAATATGACCGTCAGGCCTACCTTTAATTCGGACCATCGCAGTTGCTTCTGGCTGGGCATTCGATTTTCCCGGGGACTCACCCGCGGAGGTCAGGATCACGGCCCTATCTCGTCGGCCATGATTCCCGGATTCTGCGTCAAAAAACCCGCAAGACGCGCATCATAACAGATGCGGCATGCTTGAAGTAAGGGGCACACTTATGGGCACCAGGATCATGCCTCTCGGAAATTTCAGGGATAGACAACTCTTTGGTTTTAAATAGGAATCTTCCTTTAGTGTGATTGTAATCACAAGATCGACTCTGGCCAGGGCACAGCCGAATGACAATTTAGTGCTTTTCGACGCAAATTTTCGCCTCACAGTGGCTTTTGGTTCCTCCGGGGGGTATTTGCGCGGGCATACTTGGCACAGGTGCAGGCGGTGTCCCCGCCGGGGGCATCTCTGCAGTTAGCGTGGGGCGGCTTTCGAAGTCGATGCGAAAGCCGGCAAGCATCAACGCGCAAGGCGCTTAATCGGTGTCAAAGTGCGGCTCTTGGGGGCCGTAAAACGGGTCAACCCCGTATGAGGTGAATGATGGCAACACTTCCACAACATGATGTTCCGGGCAATCTGATTCAGATTATGCCGAAAGAAGAGTTGATTCGACAGCGGCTCGCCGACGAGCGCGCCCGCCTGGAGCGCGTCGCCGGTATCGAGCGCAAGGAGATCAAGCACTTCCACCGTCCCATTGAGCGCTCCTTTACCAAGCAGCAGCGCGCCAACACCACTATCCTCTTCGGGGGCCTGACCTGGAAGCACGAGAAGCTTATTCACGCCGTTCTCAGCAACCTTGGCTATAAGTGCGAGCCCGTGCCTACGCCGGACAAGCGCGCCTTCCAGCTTGGCAAGGAATACGGCAACAACGGCCAGTGCAATCCCACCTACTTCACGGTGGGCAATCTGGTCCAGATGCTGCAGCGCCTTGAAGAAAAAGGCATGACCAAACAGGAGATCATCGACGGCTACGTCTTCTTCACTGCCGGCGCTTGCGGGCCCTGCCGCTTTGGGATGTATGAAGCCGAGTACCGGCTGGCTTTGCGCAACTCCGGCTTTGATGGCTTCCGCGTTCTGCTCTTTCAGCAGAGCGGCGGTCTCAACCAGGCCGACGCCGAAGCCGGCCTCGAAATGAACACCGATTTCTTCCTGGGCATTCTGAATGCCCTGAACATTGGGGACGTCATCAACGACGTGGCCTACCAGATCCGCCCGTACGAAGTGAATGCCGGCGAAACCGACCGCGTCCTGGCCGAGTGCATGGAACTGATCCACACCTCCGTGCGCAACATGGAACCGCCTCCGCCCAGCGTCCTCAGCAAGCTCGCCGGCGACGAAACTGCCAAGATCCTGCGCGCTTTGGTAGCTGATGATTACCTGAAACCCCTGCGCGAGGTTCGCGACCGCCTTAACGCCATTGAAGTGGACCGCACCCGCGTGAAGCCCATCGTCAAGATTACGGGCGAATTCTGGGCGCAGACCACGGAAGGCGACGGCAACTTCAACATGTTTCGCTTCCTGGAGAAGGAAGGCGGGCAGGTTCTGGTGGAACCCATAGCCACTTGGATCACCTACATGATCCACCAGGTGGTGCAAAAGTACCGTGATACCAAGGGACTGGATGATGGCGCATTGGCCCCAGCCGCCTGGCGCCTCGACAAGCATCTGAAGATTGGCTTTGAGACCAAGAAAAAGGTCGCGCGCCTGAAGATCGCCGAAAAGGTCTTCCGTCGCGAATACCACCGCATTGTGGAAGCCTTGGGCGGGATGACGCACCACCTGATCGACCAATACGAATTGCAGCGCATCGCCCATCCGTACTACAACTCCCGCGCTGGTGGCGGCGAAGGCCATTTGGAGGTCGCGAAGAACATCTATTACTCCAATCAGGGGCTCGCCCACATGGTGCTGTGCCTGAAGCCTTTCGGCTGCATGCCGTCCACGCAGTCTGATGGCGCCCAGTCGGCGGTCATGGGGCATTTCAAGGACATGATCTTCCTGCCCATCGAGACCTCCGGAGAAGGCGACGTTAACGCCCACAGCCGCGTGCAGATGGCGCTCGGTGAAGCCAAGAGCAAAGCCAAGCTGGAGTTCAAGGCGGCGCTGGAATCTGCGGGCTATGACCTCGACGAGATCAGGGAGTTCGTGGACGAGCATCCGGAGATGAAGAAGCCCATGTACCACGTTCCCACCACCAAGGGCGTAGTCGGCGTCGCGGCTAATTTTGTTCGACATGTCGGCGATCTGATGAAGAAAGCGGGCCGCACCCACACTGCATTGATGGCGGCAGACTAAATAAGCAGCCGGCTCTCGGCAATTAGCATTCAGCAACAAACTGGATGCTGATTTTGCCGAGGGCTGAAGGCTCAATGCTGAATGCTGAATCCAAAAGGGGTCTAAATCATGGCTTGTGGTTCTGGTGGCAGTTGCGGCAGCAAGGGAAGCGAACCGACAGATAAGAGTACGGCTGGCTTTGTCCCTCTTACCGGCATCGGGTCGGCAGCGCCGGTCTTCGCCAAGATCGATGCCGCGCCTGCCCATCAGGCCAGCAGGCGCCTGATGGTGGGGCTGGACGTAGGCTCGACAACGGTAAAAGCCGTGGTGGTTGATCCGGAATCTGACGAAATCATCTGGCAGGACTATCAGCGGCATGACACCAAGCAACCGGAGAAGTGCCTTGAATTCCTGAAGCGCATGGCTTCCGAGGCTGGAATCTCGCCCGGCACGACACGCGTTTTCGTCACTGGTTCCGGCGGCGGCAACATCGCAGGTTTCATCGGCGCCAAGTTCGTCCAGGAGGTGAATGCGGTCGCCCTGGCGGTGGAGAAACTGTACCCGCAGTGCGGCAGTGTCGTTGAACTGGGCGGCCAGGACGCCAAGATCATCATCTTCAAGGAAGACCCGGAGACCGGCCGCAAGAAGAAGATTCCCTCCATGAATGACAAATGCGCAGGTGGCACAGGCGCGGTCATCGACAAGATTAATGCGAAACTACACATTCCCTCGGAAGAGCTTTGCGAGATGGGCTATGTGGGTCATAAGCTTCATCCGGTGGCAGGCAAGTGCGGTGTATTCGCGGAAACCGACATCAACGGGCTGCAAAAGAGCGGCGTACCACCGCCGGAGCTGATGGCATCCCTGTTCGAGGCCATTGTCCAGCAAAATCTGGCTGTGCTTACCCGTGGGAACACCCTCCGCCCGCAGGTGCTTTTGCTTGGCGGCCCGAATTGCTATATCAAGGGCATGCGCGAGTGCTGGCAGGAGAATATCCCGCGCGTGTGGGAAGAGCGCAAGTTCCCCCTGCCCGAAGGGGTTGACCCCAAAGAACTGATTCTGGTGCCGAAAAATGCCCAATACTTTGCCGCGCTCGGATCCGTGGAATTCGGCAAGGACGAAGACGACAAAGTTGGCATTTACCAGGGAACTGAGCAACTCGAGTGGTACATGAACGTGGGCCGCGTGGAAGAGAAGGCCAACAAGGGCGGCGCGTCTCTTTCCAAGGATGAGCAGGACTTGCTGGCGTTCAAGAAGAAGTACCAGCCGAAGAAGTTTATTCCCGCCACCTTCCAGCCTGGTCAGGTGGTGGAAGCTTTCATGGGCATCGACGGGGGCTCGACTTCGACAAAGGCCGTTCTCCTCGACAAAGACAAGAAGATCCTGCTGAAGTGCTACCAGCTCTCGAAGGGTAATCCCATCGAGGACACCAAAGATATGTTCTCCAACCTGACAAAACAGGTGGAGGACCAGGGCGCCACGCTGAAGATCATGGGCCTGGGCTCGACGGGCTACGCCAAGGACATCCTGCGCGACGTGTTGAAGGCCGACGCCGCGATCGTGGAAACCGTAGCTCACACCGAGGCCTCGCTGCACTTTTATCCCGAGGCGGATGTCATCTGCGACGTGGGCGGCCAGGACATCAAGCTGATCATCATCCAAAACGGGCGCGTCAAGGACTTCAAGCTCAACACGCAGTGCTCCGCCGGAAACGGATACTTCCTGCAATCCACCTGCGCCGGCTTTGGTTTCGACGTGACCCAATATGCCGATCTGGCGTTTGCCGCCAAATCGATGCCGATGTTCGGTTACGGTTGCGCTGTGTTCATGCAGTCCGACATTGTGGACTTCCAGCGCCAGGGTTGGAAGCCGGAAGAGATTATGGCCGGACTGGCAGCCGTGCTCCCCAAGAACATCTGGCTGTATGTTTCCCAGATCCCTAACATTGCGGCTCTGGGCAAGACCTTTATTCTCCAGGGCGGAACCCAGCACAACCTGGCGGCGGTGAAGGCGCAGGTGGATTTCATCGAATCGCGCTTCAAAGACAAAGGCTCGCTCCCGGACGTGATTGTGCACGAGCACTGCGGCGAATCCGGTGCGATCGGCGCGGCCATCGAGGCCCACCGGCTATGGACGCGGGGACGCCAGACGAGCTTCATTGGCTTGGATGCCATCCAGAAGATCACCTATGAAAGCCACCGCAGCGAAGACACCCGCTGCTATTTCTGCAAGAACAAGTGCCTGCGAACCTTTATCGATGTGAAGGTTTCTGCGACCGACAACGTCGAGAATCTTGGTTCCAAGACTTCGAAGATTCCCATTCCGGCCGGCGTAAAGCGCCTGATCGTGGGCAACAGTTGCGAGCGCGGCCTGGTGGAAGATGTCAATGCCATGCGTGAAATTAAGAAGGGCATGGATGCCATGAAGGGCGCTAATCCAAACATGGCTGAAGTAGCCGCGAAGACTGTCTTCAAGTCCTGGAAGCCCTCTCTGGTTGCCGCTCCGCCTCCGCGGTTTACGATCACCAAGGCGCAGAAAGAGCGCGCCGAGGCTTTGAAGCGGCGGGCGGAATTTCGCATTGGCATCCCGCGCGTGCTGAACCAGTATTCCGTCAACCCCATGTTCAGCGCCTACTTCGAAGCCTTGGGCATTCAGCCTGAGAACATCGTATATTCCGACTACACGACGGAAGAGAACTACAAGGCCGGGGCCAAACGCGGCGCCATTGATCCGTGCTTCCCTTCCAAAGTGGGTATTCCGCACGCGCACAATCTGCTGTATGTGCACCACCAGAAAAAGCCGCTGAACATCATTTTTATGCCGATGATCGATGACTTACCCTCGGACTTGAAGTTCGCGCAGTCGCACCGCGCCTGCCCGACGGTCACGGCGACGCCGGCGGCGGTAAAAGCTGCGTTCACCAAGGAAGGCGATCTCTTTAAGGAGATGGGACTGCAGTTTCTGAATCCTCTTATCCACACCATGGATCTGCCCCTGTTCACCCGGGAAATGTGGAATGAGTTCCACGAACTGCTGGGACTGGTGCCCGAGGAACATGAGCGGGCCTGCGCCGAGGGCTTTAAGGCCCAGGACGCTTTCATGGCCAGCCTGCGCCAACAGGGTCGTGAAATCCTCGACAAGCTGGAGCAGGAAGATGGTATCGGCATCGTTTTGCTGGCTCGTCCGTATCACAACGATCCGGGACTGAATCACGAGATCCTGGAGGAATTCCAGAAGCTCGGTTACCCGGTATTGACGATGGCTTCCCTGCCCATTGATGAGGACATCATTTGGCGGTTGTTTGGCGACGACGTTCGCTCCGGCACGATTCAGCATCCGATGGATATCGGCGATGTGTGGAAGAACAGCTACAGCGAAAACACCAGCCAGAAAATGTGGGCGGCCAAGTATACCGCCCGGCATCCGAATCTGGTGGCGCTGGAGCTCTCCAGCTTCAAGTGCGGGCACGATGCACCCATCTACACGGCAGTAGAGGAAACGGTCACCAATACAGGCACGCCATATTTTTCGTTTAAGGATATCGACGAGAACAAGCCCACGGGCAGCATCAAGATCCGCGTGGAGACAATCTCCTACTTCCTGAAGCGCTATCGCGAAGATATGATTGCGCGACGCAAAAAGGAAATGGACATCGATGCCCAACTGGCGGAGATGGAGTCCAGGCTACGTGCCGGCGACTTGTCGCTGGAAGCCGAGTTTAGCCACATCGCTGCTCCTGAAATGGAGCGCGAACTCCAGGAGTTGGCCGGAGATTAAACTGGCAAAAGACAACCACGAGCGATGTATTCCCGTATCTGGCTTGCGCTGAGGAACACGCAGGTCAACGGGGAAGAGCCAGATCAGTTCCGGCCCATTCTGCGTCGCTGCTCCACTATTCTGGCCCTTAATCCATACGTCCTTTTTGCGGTCTGCGGTAAAATATCCTGATGTCTCTTGCCTTTGAATCCGACAAAGTAATGTTCGAGATTTACCGGGAACCTACTTACACCGGCAAATATCGGGTGGTTTACTTCACCGAGTTGACCGATCACGACCGCGAGCAGGAGTTTAACCTGGCGTTGCGCGGTGAGCACTTCTACGACGGGTTTCTGAAGAACTTTGGCAAGGACGCCGCCAAGGAGACCATCAGCCGGTTGCTGGAGCGACTTAACCAGGGCGAGTCGCTGGATTCCAAGGACGTGGAACGTGAACTGAAGCCGTTCATGCCGTGAGCGCCTGGCTGCCGTTTGGCGCTTCGGTTTCTTTTCCTCTTTTTCCCCTCGCCTGAAATTGCTTGTCTCAATGACGGTCCGCCGTCATCTAACTTTTCATGCCCCTCGAAGAATACCAGCGCAAACGCCGCTTTCAGGAGACGCCCGAGCCGCCTGCTGAAATTCCTGCCGAACCCGGCCATCGCTTTGTAGTGCAGAAACACCAGGCTTCGCGCCTGCACTATGACTTTCGCCTGGAGATGGAAGGCGTACTCAAATCCTGGGCGGTACCGAAAGGACCATCGCTTGATCCCGCCGATAAGCGACTGGCAATGATGGTGGAAGATCACCCCGTTTCATACGTCCAGTTTGAGGGCATCATTCCCGCCGATAACTACGGCGCAGGCACCGTGCTGGTGTGGGACACCGGGGAGTGGGAACCTCAGGGAAACCCGGAGGAAATGCTGGAGAAAGGTGATCTCAAATTCGCGCTTAACGGCCAGAAGCTGCAAGGCAGCTTCGTGCTGGCACGTATGCGGTCGCGCCGCCCGGGAAGCAAGGGCACGGAGTGGTTGTTAATCAAGCATCGGGATGAATACGCAGTTTCTGGATACGACATTGACAAGTATGACAGGTCGGTCCTGACGCACCGCTCGCTGGCGGAAATTTCCGCCGATCGGAATTCGGCGGAATGGCAGCACGATCATGCTGTCGAGCATTCAAAATCTCCAGGCCCCGAAGAGGCAGACGCGACGGTTTCCAAAGCCAAACGGAAGGCTCGCACCACTACGCAAGCCCCGTCTTCGCCAAACCGCAAGTCCAAATCGCGGCGCCCGCAGTGATGTAAGGTTGCCAGCTCTCGACTCGACAAGCGGTCTGGCTGACGGTGGCATTCCTCATCTCGATTCTGTATATTCAAGTGAGCGTTTTCAGCAGATTAGACTGGGTGGCGCGGACGGATCATTGTCAATGAATACAAGCGGGCAATGACCTGCGCTTGGCTGCTACCGCGCTCAACTCAACTGAAATCGACTCTAGCCTCACCACCTTCCAAGGAGGTACGCCCGTGGAGAATCCCAGATCGGTCGAGCCGTTTCGTGCCGACATTGCGCATATCGGAAAATCCGTTGCCATTAAGGGGCAGCTATTTGGCAGCGAGGACCTCTACCTTGATGGAGAAGTGGAAGGAAGCGTGGAACTCCACGGACACAGCCTGACCTTAGGGCCGAATGCACGGGTGCGGGCCAACGTGCACGCCGGAGAAATTATCGTACACGGAAAGCTCGACGGCAATCTGCATGCGGAAGAGCGGGTGGAGCTCAAGCGCACGGCGGTGGTTAACGGGGACGTTAAGGCGAAGCGGCTGGCGATTGAAGATGGCGCTTTTATCAAGGGCGGCATCTCGGTTGAGAAGGAAGCGCCCAAGCCGCAGGCTCAACCCGCAACCAGACTGGAAGCCCGGAATATTGTTTCTGATGTGGTTGCCGCGAATGCCGCGGCGGCAGCAACCGCAGCTCTCGGCACGATTTTGGAAGCAAAGAAATAATCAGAGGCGGAAGTGTCATTGCCCGTGCTCGGGGAGCTCTCATCGCGAAATTTGTTTCTACTTTTGTGAGTGTAATTTCCAGATTTTTTCGGGGCTCTGCAGGATCCGGTTCACCACCTTTTGATCCCGGCACAACCGCGTCTTCTGTGCGCCGCTCCAATGGCCTGGGCGAGCTGACCCGGCGTTTGCGCGACGAACAAGGACTGCGGGTGCTTGACCTGGGCTCGACCTCGCCGCAGAACATAACCTATTTCACCAGCCTGGGCTTCCGCATGCACAACGAGGACGTGCTGCTCGCTTCGCGTGATCCTTCGCTCCTGGCGCCCGGCGAGGACGGCAAAGTGGCAGCCGATTCGGAACGCTTCATAGCGGAAAACCTTTCCTATCCCGAGGAGTTTTTTGACGCGGTGCTGTGCTGGGATAGCTGTGATTATCTTCCCGAGGAATTGGTAAAGCCGATGGTGCACCGCCTTTTTCGAATCATGAAACCACAGGGACTGCTGCTCGGATTTTTCCACACGCGGGACGCCGGACCGGACGCGCCGTACCATCGCTACCACATTATGCAGCACGAGATGATCGCATTTCAGCGCATCTCCGCGCCGACCAGCCGCCAGGAGGCGACTGGGCGCTGGCCGCACTTCCGCCTGCAGCGCGTCTTCAACAACCGGCATATTGAGAATCTGTTCCACGACTTCTCGTCCATCAAATTCTTCCTGGGACGCGACAACATGCGGGAAGTGCTGGTGGTGCGATAGCGGTTCCTTCAACTACGGAAGACATGGAAATCAGCCGTTTCCCTGCTTTCCGAGTCTTCCGTGATTTCCGTGGATAGATTCCTTGTTCTTTCAGCGCGTACTGCGGACAACAAGGTTCGCTACCCCTGGCAATTGCAGCATCCGAAGTAAAATGGCTCGGATGGGCGGCGGTGCCTTCAATGCAGTCCTTACGTGCGCCGCCCCGCGCAGAGCCGGCGCAAAATTACGCTGGTAGGCGCGCCTGTATCTTCGCAGGGCTTCGTCGTGCGAGATTCCGCTATGCCAGCATTGCGCGAGTGATTCTGCCGCTAGTTTCCCGCTTCGCAGTGCGAGTGAGATACCGTCGCCGGCAAACGGATCGATGAATCCGGCCGCATCTCCCACGCACAGAACGCCGTCCCGCTCGGCGACTGGCGGAGCAAAGCTGAGCGGCGCCACGGCCACCGGCTCGGTTACCTGCTTCCAATCACGGCTGCGTTCTCGCAATGAGGGATGCAGCTTGAATACATCTTCTATGCGGACGGCTCTATCGGGGCGCACCATGGCGCACACATTGAGCCGGCCCTCCGTAACCGGTTGTACGCCGCAATAGCCGCCCTCAAAGAAATACAAATCAGTCGTCGGTAGCCAGTCGCCGGTCGCCAGTTTCCCGGTACCCGCATCTTGCTCTGCCGAGTCGGCATAATGGGCCTTCAGGCCAATCCACTGCGAGCGTTTGAGGTCTCCATCTTTTCGCGATTGCGGCGCCGGTCGCAGGCGCGACCAACGGCCGGTAGCGTCAACCACGGCCCGTCCGCAGAATTCTCCGCCCGAAGTTGCAACCGAGAAGCCGGCATTGCTCCGGCACACACTTTCCACCTCCGATCGTTCCCGGCACTCTGCACCGCCAAACACCGCCGCTTGCCACAGTGCTTCATCGAGATCCCAGCGCGGGATGCTGGCTGCAGCAGGCTTGATGGGAAAAGCAACTGCCCGTTGATTCACAAGCAATCGCGCTCGGGTAATCCTGGGAGCACGGTCGAGCAGGCCGCTCTCGATGCCGAGCAAATCTCGCAGCAAGTCCAGTGCCTCTGAGCTGACGAATTCACCACAAACCTTCTGCCTGGGGAAACTGCCGCGTTCGAGCAAAAGAACCCTAGGACGCTCGCCAGAGGGGCCCGGCGAGCGCGCGGCGGTGATTGCGGCCGCAGTTCCCGCCGGCCCGCCGCCGATGACGATCAGGTCGTACATTTCTTGATCCTACGCTTTCGATCCGCGGCCCTGCATTCGAGTGCACGAAACGCTTAGTCCGTGGTGGCGAATGACATGCCGCACTCCCTTAACGATTGTCATCTGTAGCACCGCCGCAGCGGAAGGTTCGGCCGGCACAAAATAGTTTTGCGGTGCGAAGGGTCTATGAATTTTGGAGGCGCCCTGAAGGCAGCAGGCAAGTGCATAGATCCTTCGGCCGCAGCGACCGCGGCCTCAGGATGACAGGACACTTATTCCGCCGCGGACGCTTTCACCGTCTTCCACACAATCACACCCATGCGAAAAAGATAATACGGCCTGATTTCCACCCGCATAGATAAGGGCAGCATCGCCCTTATTTCATCCATGGTGTACGCCCGGCGCACCGAGGCCGCAGAATCGTGGCGGGTAAGTCGGCTGCGAAAGAGCGGCTTGGCGACCCGTGTCAAGGCCAGAGGAAGCGCGCTTCGGCGCAGATCGTTGATGAGCACCGCGATTCGACAAACGCGCAGCGCCTCTGCAACGAAGATCTCTAACTGTTCGGGTTCCAGGTGGTGAACAAACAAACCACAAGCCACTGCGTCGAATGACGAATCGGCGAAAGGCAACGCGAGGGCATCCGCCGCGACCCGACGAAAGAGCATTGGAGGATTCGGATTTGGGATTTGGGATATGCGTAATCTGCCGGCGGGCGACTGGTTCTGAAATCCTAAATCCGAATTCCCAAATCCCAAATGCCCGGGACAGCGGTCGAGGAGGGTCACGTCAAGCGCTATACCCTTCTGTGACAGAGCACGCAGCACACCCAAGGCAACGTCTCCCGTAGCGGCGCCCACGTCGAGAAGTGAAAGCCGTCTCTGCGTGAGTGCCGGCAGAATCCTCCGGACCAATGCCACGCTCACGGCGATGCCTCCAAACCACCGGTTGATATGGCGCAGATCAGCCAGCGAGGCCCGGATTTCTTCCGGGCTTCCTGCATCGTGATCCAACAATTCGGGAATGACGACACGACGCATGGCAAGTGCTCAGTACCCCGTACTCAGTTTGCAGCCGTAAGCCAAAGGTCGCCCTTTCCGAAAACTGAGTACTGGGTACTGAGTACTGGGTACTGACGTCTTCAAACTGTCTCCTCAGCGAGTTCTTCCTCAAGAAGCTGCTTGTTATATAGATCCGCGTAATAGCCGTCTAGGGCGATGAGTTCATCATGGCTGCCGAACTCTACAATGTGGCCGCCGTGCAGTACTGCGATCCGGTCGGCGTTGCGGACCGTGGAAACCCGGTGGGAGATAAAGATCGTCGTGCGGTCGCTCATGATTTCGCGCAGGTGATTCAGGATGTGGTCTTCGGTTTGCGTATCGACGCTGGAAAGCGCGTCATCGAGGATCAGAATACGCGGATTGCGCGCCAGGGCACGGGCAATTGCGGTACGCTGCTTCTGGCCGCCCGAAAGCGTGATGCCGCGTTCGCCTACAACCGTTTCATACTGGTCGGGAAAGCTCTCAATGTCAGCGTCAATGCTGGCCGCCTCCGCGGCATAGCGAACCTCATCCATGGTCGCCTGGCTGGCCCCCAGGGCAATGTTCTGACGGATGGTGTCCCCAAAAAGAAATGTCTCCTGCGGCACAAATCCAATATTGCTTCTCAATGCCTCCAGCGGATAATCCGAGATCGGGACCCCATCAATCATGACTTCTCCCTCGGAGACATCATAGATTCGTGGAATCAGGCTCACCAGGGTCGATTTCCCTGATCCTGTGGGTCCAACAATCGCCAGGCTGGTGCCGGCAGGTATCCTCAAACTGACATTTTGCAAGACCGGATGGGAGACGTCCCCATTGGGACCGGAGGTTGTGTCAGAACGAATGCCATAAGAGAACGTCAAGTTACGGAATTCGATTTCACCATTTAGCTGTAGCGGTCGCCCTTCGCGGCCCGTGAAACCGCCACCAGACCGGTCCACCACTTCCGGCTTTTCTTTCATGATCTCGTCGATGCGCCCGAGCGAAGCCGTTCCTTTCTGGAAAATACTGACCACCCACCCCAGGGCGATCACCGGAAATGTGAGCTGGATCATGTAGAAATTGAACGCCACGAAATCGCCGAACTCCATTTTTCCCCGGATTACGTCGCGGCCGCCCAGCCACAGCACCAGTACAATGGCGAAACCAAGCATCATTTCCAAAGTAGGCCACAGCATGCCCAGAAGGCGCACCAGCTTGAGGCTGCGCCCGATATACTCCCGATTGGACTTTTCGAAGGCATTGATCTCCGCTTTTTCCTGCACAAAGGCACGGATCACACGCGCGGCCGAGAAATTTTCCTGCGCTCGGGCGGAAATATCGGAAAATTGCGCCTGAATTCGCTCAAACCGGTCGTGAATCCGGCGGCCAAAATACTGGATCAGAACGCTCACGACCGGCAAGGGCAGAAAGGCGTAAACCGTCAACTTGGGATTCATTCGGCACATGAATACCAGAGCCCCGACGGTGAAGAACAAAGTGTTGGCAGAGTACATGAACGCCGGGCCCAGCAAATTGCGGACTGCATTCAGGTCATTGGTGACCCGCGCCATAATGTCGCCGGTACGCGTACGTTGGTACCACGACCAGGAGAGTCGCTCAAGCTGGCGGAAGAGGTCGTTGCGCAAGTCGAGCTCTATGTCGCGGGAAATGCCGATTACAATCCAGCGCATCAGGAAGGTGAAGAGGCCCTTGGTGCTGACGATGACGAGCAGCAGCAGCGCGTAATGCGACATCTTGTCGCGCGTGACTCCAGTCTTAAGATCCTCACTGGCGCGGCCCACCACCAGCGGAATGAGAATGGCGGTCGCATTGTTGCAGACCACCGAAAGTCCGCCCCACAAATACCCGAGCCGGTACCGTTTCAGATAGGGAAGGAGCGGTCGAAGCGAGCGCAGCATCGCTATTTAGATGATTCACTCCACCAGAGGACGCGCGTGCTGTCGCAGAAATGGCCTCCCGGCGCGTCCATTGAGTCATTTGGGTCAGTAGTCTAAACTCTAGGCCGGGACTTGACTCATGTTCCCGCATGCTGCCCATGAAAGCACCGAATAAGCGCCGCTTGCAAATGGCAATCGGATGGATTGCCGTGGCGGGATCGGTTCTTATTGCCTGCTTTTGGGCAGCCTGGGGCAGCATCGAGGCCTTTCATGAGGGATGGTATTCCCACAGCTTTTGGGTAAACGTCGCCTTGACGCTGACGCAGTACCTGTCGCCGATGGTCCTTTTTGTGCTCGCTGGAGCGTTGTCGGTGAAATGGCGAGCGGCTGGCATTGCGTTCCATTTAGGGCTGGCGGTATTCGTTGTTTTCTTTTTTCACAACGGCGCCGGGCGGTATCTGATCGCATTTCCGCTGATGGTGCTATCCGTTTGCTATTGGCTTGGGCGTCCCCATCCGCAACGGGCAGCGCTTTGGCTGGTCGTGACCGCGCCCCTGTTCACTGCCGTCGTCTGTGGCGCCGGTCCGGCCTGGCGCGTAGCCCATCGCGTCGACGACGGGGACTATGGAATGCGGCGGATTACGGGAAATGGAGTTGAACTCACCTGGGCGCCGGAGGGTCCCGGCTGGCCGCAACGCGGCGCGAACTGGTTCGAAGCGGCGCACGCCTGTAGCTACCTGGAACAGGACGGCACGGCCCTAGCCGCTGTGCCGCAAAACCTATGGCGACTGCCAACGGCGGACGAGTGTGTCCGTTCCCTGGTCCGGCATGGCCGGAATGCGGGTGGGGTTTTGGATCCAAACACGCGCATGAAAGCAACCTACCAAATGCAGCCCGACAAAGAGACTCCGCTATGGAATCCTCACTCGATGATTATCTATTGGTGGACAAGCACTGAATCGAACGGCAACCGGGCACTCCGGGTGACCTGTAACGGCTGGGTCAATGAGCTGTCCAAGAAGGTTCGAGAAGGTGAGTTCTCGTTTCGGTGCGTGCGCCCGTAGCATTTGCCATCCAGCGACGCTATACCTAAATCGCGGAAACCCAGAAGCTGGCAGGATGGCGAAAACCCGTCGAGTTCGACGCAAGAGGCATTTCGGCGCTCTAACACGTTTGCGCGAGATTGAAGGAAGGGGTTTGAGTTAGTTGGTGGGGCCGGGCAGATTTGAACTGCGACCCCTCTTTTCCCCACCGCACTTCGCGCTGGGGGCCCCTTTCGCAATCTTTATTTTCGCGCCTCCGCCGCTCTGCGGCGCTTGGGTTGGGGTGCTCGCGGTTGGCAGTAAGCACACAACTTTTCTGGACTGCTGGTTCTTGTCAGGCAGGAAATTGGTCGGGACGGGCAGATTTGAACTGCCGACCCCTCGCACCCCAAGCGAGTGCTCTACCAGGCTGAGCCACGTCCCGACGTTAGAATATGCGTACGAATTCAACCCTCGATTCGCGCGCTGGGGTTCACGACCATTCTACACTTAAGCCTGCGAAAACTTGGTCCCGTGACCACCGTGCAGGTGGCCACGTGGACAAGACCAATAATCCTACTTCTTGGGCGGAGTTGAAGTTGTTCCAGCAGCGGGTGTTGTGGTCGTCGCCGGCTTGCTGGTAGTCGTCGCCGAAGGCGCAGTCGGCTTGGTTGGAGCACCGGTCGTGGTCGGCTGCGGAGGAACATTCGACTGCGCGTTATACGCATCCACAATCGGCTTGGTAATGTTTGTGGACGCGCTGGCCCACAGCACCGGACTCTGCTGCTGGCTCACATCCAGCACCACGGCGTAGCCATTGGCGGTGGAGTATTTCTCAAGAATCTCGACCATTTTCTGGCCGATACGATTGGCAATTTCATTCTGCTGGGTCGTAAAGTCAGCCTGCGCATCCTCATAGCTACGCTGAAGCGCCTTTGACTTGGTTTCGATATTCTTGACCAATTCGGCGTGTGCGGCCTCATTCAGCTTGTCGCCCTGCGTGCTAAGCTGCTTCTTCAGGTCCTCGACCTCGGCGTTGGTCCTTTGGAGCTCGGCCTTTTTGGGCTCCATTTTCTTTTCCAGGGCCTGAAAATCGCGCTGCCCCTCATTGGTGTTGACGATCGCTGCCTGAATGTTGATGATGCCAATCTTGGCCGGCGCCGGACCGGAAGCAGCCGGAGCGGAGGCGGCCGCCTGGGCAAAAGCACCCAGTGCAAGCGCGGTGACTGCAAAAGCGATAATTGCGAGCTTACGTGTCATGGAACGAATGAACTCCTTGGGGATTGCTCAGCATGACGCGAATCTTCTCCGGGCACAACATTGCCTGAAAACACAGGGAGATTTCCGCAGTCGCTGATGAACTCCATTATAGGGGTGAAATTCAGGCAACGTCAATTAGGAGCTAGAACGTCGTGCTTACGGTAAAGCGGAAAGTCTGGCGCGGCTCGCGCAAGAGATATGCCGGAGCATAAACGGCATTCACCTGCGCGAAGGTGTATTGCCCTGCCGCACCGGTTGGAAACAGGCCGCGGCCAATCTGTTCCGGAGGGCTGACGGTGGTGTCGAGCCGCAGCGGGTTGTAAGCATAGTAGATCCGGAAGGGAGCATTGATGACCGGCATCATGACCTGAAGCTCCAGGCCGGTGGACATGCGGGGAACCCAGTTGGTGCCGGAAATCGGCGACAAATTCGTGCCAATCTGCGGCTGCGGCAACGCGGGTACGCAACCGACGGCGGAAAAGTTAGGGCAGCCAAACTGGGTAGCTTGCAGAGAATCGACCTGGGTGGGCGCCAATCGCAACTGGTTAAGATTGGCATCGCCAACAATGCCAAGATCGTCAAAAATCGCGATGCCGACCGGGCCGGCGATGGGAATGCGGTATTCAATGTTGCTGACAAAACTGGTATCGCCGCCGGTGAAAACGATTTGCTGCACCGGGACATTGATGTTGACGTTGCCCCGGCGTGGATTCGAGGGATCCAGCGGCACCGGCACTCCATCCGGATTGAGCAGCGGCACCGAGACTGAATTGGTAATGAACGTGTACGGCGTCACGGAGCGTACGTCAAATCCGCGAATATCGTTGTCGCCTCCAAGATAGAAGCGCTGGAACGGAGGGGCAACGACACCTCCGTAACCGGTGATATAGGACCCTTGCAAACGGAAGCCCAACGCTTGCTTGCCCTCGCCCTTCTTTTTTGGCTTCAATCCAACCATGGGGATCCAGCGCTTGTATTCCATCACCGGCCGGATGTCTTTCACATTTCCGCCCAGGCCGGCAATGTCCGTGGAAGCAAAAACGCTCCACCCATAATGCGGCCGGATTGGATTGTCGATCGTATTCTCCAGGAACGACGGGGTGATCTTGCTGGTGATGATGCCGCTCAGCGCGCTCGGGCCTGAGATATTGCGAAACGCCAGGTACTCGAAATACTGTTGCGAGGCGGTGCTGAACGTCTTGAGCGTGGAGTCGTCCAGGCCGTAGGTAATTCCAACCCGCTTAAACGAATGGCGCAGCGGGTAACCCGCGGAAAGGGTGGTGCCAAAACTGTTCTGCGTGTAATTCAGCAGCGTGTTCAGCTCGCTTTGCGGCAGGTTCTGTTTCTGCCCCAGCAGAATTTCCTCCTGCTGAGCTTGGTTGTAGTTGTACTCGCTGGCATAGACGGTAAATCCGAGTTGCAGCGGACGGTCGAAAGCATACGGCTCGGTAAAGCCAAACGTGACGCTCTTCTGGAGGTTCCCCACATTGGCGGCGATGCTTAGCGTTTCGCCCAGGCCCAGGAAGTTCTTGGTTGAGTAGTTCAGGCCAATGAATGCCCCGGAGAGGCCGCTGACGCCGCCGGTGAGACCGATGGAGTTCTTGTTGTTTTCCTTTACCTTCAGGGTCAGATCGACCGTGCCTTCCTGTTCATTGCGCTTGGTTTCGGTGGCCTCTTCCGGCTTGAGCGCGGCAAAGTAGCCTAACTGGTTCAGGCGGAGAAGACTCAAGTCCCAGAGCCGGCTGTTGTAGATCTGTCCCTCTTCAACCGCCAGTTCGCGCCGTATCACCTTGTCGCGGGTGGTGGTATTGCCCACAAATTCGATACGGCGCACATAAAACTGCTTGCCTTCATCGAGATCGATGTTAAGGCTGATCGTCTTTTTCTCCTCGTCAATCTTTTCCTCAGGCACGGGAGTAAAGTTGATGTAACCGATTTCTCCGTAGGCTTTGCGCAGGGCCTCCAGTCCCTTGCGCACCAGTTCAATGTCGAAGATCTCGCCGTCTTTCATGACAAACAACTTGCGCAGGGCCACAGTGTTGGTAACCACCCGGTTGCCGCTGAAGCTGATTCCGCCGAGACGATACTGAGCGCCTTGGTCCACGGGAAAGGTAATGTCCACGCGTTTTCCAGGTTTCTGAACAAACGGCACATGGATGAAGGGCGGTTGGCTGTCGTGGATTTCAGTCTTAGGATCCTGCACTACCGCCTTGAAGTAGCCCTTAATCTGGAAGGCATTGCGCACTCGCTCCGTATCCTCGCTGAGCTTGGTTGCGTCATACGTCTTGGCGAAGATGTTCTCGAAGAAGATGGAGTGGGGAATTCCAATCGGTTTCAGGTTCGCCATGGCGGCCCGCAAGTATCGCTTGCTCAGGGTGTTGTTGCCGACGAAATTGATTTCGCCCACTTTCACCTTGGGTCCTTCCTTGACATTAAAGGTGATGGAGATCGCAGCCGGAGGCAGCGGGGTAATTTCGGTGCGGACAACGGCAAACTGCCGGCCGTGCTCCGCCAGCAGTTCCTTGATGACGACTTCAGCCTTCTTTACCTTCGTCGGATCGTACTGCGATTCCTGGCTCAGGCCGACCTTGCGCTCCTTGAAGCGGTCAAGCACATCGGATTGCGACACCGAATTCAGTCCAACATAATGGATTTCGCGGATGGTCGGCTTCTCTTTGACGTAGACGTGGATGATCCAGCCTTTGCTGGTTTCCTCGCGTTCGATGCGCAGATCTTCAAAATAACCTGTGTTCCACATTGAGTTGAAGTCGCGGTAGATTGCGGCATCGTCATAGACGTCACCGGGACGGGTAAAGATGCGGGCACGGATCGTTTCCGCCGGAATACGGCGGTTACCGTGAATTTGTATAGCGGAAACCACCGTCTGCTGAGCCTGAGAGCGGCCACCAAGGGCAACCACAACGGCAGCCAACAGCCAGATGAAGGCGCGAAGGCGCAGTCCCGCCCTCCTTCCACGGCCCAACTCCAGCCACCCGAAAGAACCTACCTTCATCTTCTTAAGAATACAATGTCCTCAATCCATTCAGAGTGGCGGAAACCCGCATTATATAGGAGCACACTTCGGCGCCTGCTCCGTTGCGTCTAACCCGACTTGGCCGTGAAAGTAGCGACTTCGCAGGAAGAACCACTTAGATCAATCTGGACAGAACACCAGGCGCCTGTAAACCGGATCACAGACTCGCCGCCGGCCGCTTAACCGTTCCTTTCAATCCTTTGCTGATCGATCCAACGCGGCAACTCTGCAAGTGAAGAAATCCGGGCTACATTCCAATCAGCATACACCGAATGCGGATCGACGAGCACGGCATGCATTCCGGCCTCCCGCGCCCCGGCGTAGTCAATCTCATAAATATCGCCGACATAGAGGCTCTGCTCCGCTCCTGTGCCGATCTGCTCAAGTGCGGCGCGAAAAATCCGCGGATCGGGTTTTTCGTAACCAGCTAGTCTTGAATCGATAACCACGTCAAAAAACCGGGCCAGTCCTCCTCTTTCCAAAACCCGGGCGATGTGCCCATCCGCATTGCTGATAATCCCCAACCGGTATTTGGTGCGTAAATGAGCCAGCGTGGCAGAAGCCTCAGGATCTACAAGCCGCCAATAATCGGATACGCCGGCCCGTGCAACCAACTCGGGAAGCAAGTCTTCGCTTTCCCCGAGTTGATCCAGCAATTCCTTAAAGAATATGTACCAGTGACCACGGTTTACCGGGCCTGCGTGAGAATCCAAACCCTCCGAAGTCGAGGGCTCCGCGCGATTGGCAGAACACCTAAGGGCGCGCTTGGCAACAAACGAGGCATGCGCAAGCTCGCGGTCACCCGGCCGTGTGCGCTCCAAAAGCGGCGCCATCAAACTGTCCATGTCCGGGTGAATCAGCGTGCCGCCCACGTCGAAAAAAATGGTGGTTAGTTTGACCAAAAGAACCTTATGCCTTCTCGACCTCCACCAGCGTCGAGT
>JBEKOS010000014.1:0-22713 GCA_049521535.1 Terriglobales bacterium
TCTTGTGCGAGTGAAAAAAGTGATATTCCAGTAACGAAAATTACCAGCCATAGCTTGCGCATCTTGTCTCCTTAGAGTTTGAGATTAGTGAACGAGATAGTGTATCAGTGTTGATCAGTGTTTTTCTGCGGCGCGTCGTCCTGCCAATCGCGGCTTACGCGCTCCACCTGCTCGAAAACGCGCAACAGGTTGCCACCCAGGATCTTATGCATGTCAACGGCGCTGTAACCCCGAGCCATCAGCGCCGCCGTGATCTTGGGTAGATCGGCGGCGGAATCAATGCCCTCCGGTGCGGACGGAATGCCATCGAAGTCCGATCCCAGGCCCACATGATCCACTCCAGCTACCTTTGCGATGTGATCAATGTGGTCGATCAACGACTTAAAGGGCGGCCTCGGAATCCTGCTTAAAACCTCGTCTTCGGCCTTTTCGCGCTCGCGCGCCCGAGTGGAGGGGTCAGCGTCTTTGTACCTTTCGTCGACTTCCTTCTGTGCCTGCTTCAACTTCGGCGCGGCCTCCTCAAAGGCCTTGCGGTAGTTTTCGTCAACAAACGCACTGAAGAAATTGACCTGCACGACGCCCTCGTTTTTGGCGACCGCGCGCAGCATGTCATCGGTCATGTTGCGAAAATGATTGGTCAGCAAGCGGGCGGAAGAGTGCGAGGCGATCACTGGCGCCTTGGTTACGGCAATGGCGTCCCAAAAAGTCTTGTCGGAAACATGGGAAATATCAACCATCATGCCCAGTCGGTTCATTTCCAGAACTACATCTTTGCCAAAAGGCGAAAGGCCGTTGTGGTGCTGGACCTCGGGCTTGGTATCATCCCCCGACGAGTCGGCCCACTCGTTGGTATTCATCCAGGTAAGCGTCATGTAGCGAACACCCAGCCGGTAATAGTCGCGCAACATACGCACGTCGTTCTCGATGGCATGTCCGCCTTCGACGCCCAGGAGCGCAGCGAATTTATGCTGTTCGTGAGCGCGACGGATGTCCGCAACGCTGTACGCCATTGTCATGTCGTCAGGGTGCCGGCGCACCTGTTCATAAACCGAATCGATCATGTCCAGAGCACGGTGGGCGTAATGTCCTTTGTACTTGTCGGGATCGACCCAGATGGAAAAGAATTCCGCCCCGAGATTGCCGGCACGTACTGCCGGTAAGTCAATATAGCCGTGGCCGCGCGGTCCGGAAATGTCAAAGTTATCGTCGACAAAGCGTCCCGGAGTGTCGGCGTGCGTATCGACGACGATGGCCGAATTGTGGACCTTGGCAGCTTCTCCCGGACCCTGTTGGCCGTACAGCAGCGAGGTTGACAAAATGAGGAGGGCTGATAGAAATCTCATTGCGGATCAACTCGAATGGCTGCAGATTATTGCCTGAAATCGATAACACGAAGATCTTGTTCTCGCTTACTGTTGTCGGCGGTCAACAGTAAGAAGCCCGCCTATCCTCGGAACAAGTCACCGATTGCCTGCTTCATCACGTCCCTGGATACTGCTGAGATCGAATTAGTGAGCGGTATGTCTTTCGGGCACACCTCTACGCAATTCTGGGCGTAGCCACACTCTTGAATGCCTCCATCCCCCATCAAGGCTTGCAGGCGATCGCGTTTCAGTGCTTTTCCGGTCGGGTGGGTGTTGAACAGGCGTACTTGAGCAATCGTGGCGGCGCCGACAAAGCCGGTTTCTTCGTTG
Organism: Terriglobales bacterium; assembly: GCA_049521535.1. Classification (GTDB taxonomy): domain Bacteria; phylum Acidobacteriota; class Terriglobia; order Terriglobales; family Acidobacteriaceae; genus CAZUCM01. Next base: position 1,695 of record JBEKOS010000014.1, read on the forward strand.
AACTGCGGGCACGCTTCCATGCAGCAACAGCAGGAGATACAGCGCGATAGCGTATAGTCTATGTCCTGCTCCTCGCGAGACATGCGCGGGCCAGGACCTAGGTCATAGGTGCCATCCACTGGTACCCAGGCCTTAACCGTCTTAAGGTTTTCGAACAGGACGCTACGATCCACTGCGAGGTCGCGTACCACCGGAAACTTTTTGAAAGGCTCAACCGTGATTGGTTCGTCGAGTTGATCAATCAACGCGGAACAGGCCATGCGCGCCCGGCCGTTAATTAGCATGGCGCAAGAGCCGCAAACTTCCTCCAAACAATTGGAGTCGTAGACGACCGGGGTAGTTGTCTTGCCCTCGCGCGTTATGGGATTCAGAGCTATGTCCATCAGCGAGGAGGTTACGTTCATACCCGGCTTGCGGGTGAGTTCGAACTCCTGCCAATAGGGCCTGGATTGGGGAGTATCTTGCCGCTTGATCCTTATGATGACCGTTTTGTTAGCCATAATTAGTCCGCGATTTAGGATTTTGGAATTGGGATTTAGGATTAACCGCGGCCACGCTCATCGCGCCTACCGGCAAATTCAAAATCCTAAATCCGCTTCTTCTTAGCGCCCGCCGAGCGCTCTCTTGAGTCCTCAAGCGCCTCCACAGGAGACGAAGCCTACAATCGACAATGCCGTACCGGTAATGGCCGTCGCGTTGTTGTGCGCGACCGCTCCCACCACCCACAGGGCAATTCCGATAACGAGCATAAGCAGCCTGCCCCGAGGCTGTCTCGGGCAGGTTGAACCCTCGGCCTGTGGCTGGTCCATATCGGAATTTTCGTTGCCTTTCATTCTCGTGTGGACGACATGGACTTCGTACACGTTGTGGTCCCTGACACCCGAATCCCTGCCACTCTTCCGGACTGCGAACTGCCACCAATTGACGGTCTTTTCAATACTTACGAGGCCGCGGTGGAATCAAGGACGTATCCACCGGTTCAAACTCGAAGCGCGGTTCGTCTGCGTCTGCGGCGAAATACGCTTTCGTGGTTTTCATCCAATTGACATCATCCCGTTCCGGGAAGTCCGGCTTGTAATGCGAGCCGCGCGATTCATTGCGCATCAGCGCACCCTGCGTTATGACCCGGGCGAGTTGCAGCATGTTGTAAAGCTGCCGGGCGAAGACAAAGGTGCTGTTCGCCCACATCGACTTATCGCTTAAGTTGATATGCCGCCACCGCTCGAGCATTTCACAGATTTTGGGATCGGTTTCCTGCAGCGCCTTGTTATAACGGATGACGGTGCAGTTCTTGGTCATCAGTTCGCCCAGTTCGCGCCAAATCCGAAAGGGATTCTCCGAGCCATCGGATACAAGCAGGCTCTGATTGATGTCCTGCTGGCGCTTCCGCTCATTGTCGAAGATGCCATTGGCCTCCGCTGCCTGGCAGTTGCGCGCATATCTTACCGCTTCCGGACCGGCTACAAATCCGCCGTAAATGCACGACATCAATGAATTAGCTCCCAACCGGTTCGCTCCGTGAATGGAATAGTCGCACTCGCCGCAGGCGTAAAGGCCGGCGATATTAGTCGCCTGGTTGTAATCCACCCACATGCCGCCCATGGTGTAATGCATGCCGGGAAAGATCTTCATGGGCACATCGCGGGGGTCGTCGCCCACAAACTTCTCGTATATTTCGAGGATGCCTTCGAGCTTCTTGTCCAGGATTTTCCGGTCGATGTGGGTAAGATCGAGATACACCATCGGCTGGCCATCAATGCCGAGATTGTATTCGTAGACGACCTTGAAAATTGCTCGCGTGGCCACATCGCGCGGAACCAGGTTCCCATACTTTGGGTACCATTCCTCCAGAAAATACCAGCGTTCGCTTTCCGGGATGCTCAGTGGCGCTCGCTTATCGCCCACGCTCTTGGGCACCCAAACGCGCCCGCCCTCGCCGCGCGCCGATTCCGACATCAGGCGGAGTTTGTCTTCGCCGGGTATGGCTGTGGGATGCACCTGGATCATCTCGCCATTGGCATAGCATGCGCCCTGTTGATAGAACGCGGATTGCGCCGAGCCGGTGCAGACCACCGAGTTCGTGGACTTGCCGAAAATGGCGCCGATGCCGCCCGTTGCCAGGATTACCGCGTCGGCCGGAAAGGTAACGACCTCCATAGTGCGCAAGTCGAGAGCACAGATGCCGCGGCAGGCGCCACGCGAATCCATTACACCGGAAAGGAACTCCCAGTACTCGTACTTGGTGACCTTCCCCTCCGATTCGTAACGGCGAACCTGCTCGTCCAGAGCGTACAGGAGTTGCTGTCCGGTCGTAGCGCCGGCGAAAGCGGTGCGGTTGAACAGAGTGCCGCCGAAACGCCGGAAGTCCAACAGGCCTTCCGCTGTGCGGTTGAAGGGAACGCCCATGCGATCCAGCAGGTCAATGATGCCGGGAGCCTGGTCGCACATGGTCTTGACCGGCGGCTGGTTGGCGAGGAAGTCGCCGCCGTACACCGTGTCATCAAAGTGCTTCCAAGTGGAATCACCTTCGCCTTTGAGGTTCTTGGCGGCATTGATGCCGCCCTGGGCGCAGACGGAATGGGAACGCTTCACCGGGACGATAGAGAACAAGTCGGCGTGGCCGCCCATCTCGGCGATCTTGATTACTGCGGAAAGGCCTGCCAGGCCCCCGCCGATTACGATGATATTAGGATGTGCTGACATAAATCGGTTGCCAGTTGCCGATCGCAAAAAAGTTAGTTGCCAGTCGTTAGCCGAAACTTGCCAGCCGCCAGTGAACGACAGGCTGGTAACTGGTGATTGGCGACTGCTGTTCCACCGGCTGTGGCGGAAATCGCAAGAACGAATACATCGACGTGTAACCCATGAACAGAAAAAGAAGGCAAATGGCCACGCAAGCGAAGGCGAACCGTCGCCGGCTCCGCGCGCCTGAGGTAATGCCCCACTTAGCCGCAAATAGCCACAGGCCGTAGGAGAAGTGCACGGAGGCGCAAAGCACCCCGACCACGTAAAATGCCAGGGACCATGGGTTCTGCAATTCCATCTGTACCTTCGCGAAGGCCGCGCCGGAATTGCCCACCAGATGTTCCCCCATCCAGCGCATGGTCGAGGTGTGCCAGATCATGTAGAAGAAGGCAATGGCGCCGGTCCAGCGTTGGATGGAGTATCCCCAATTGCCGATGAATGGATACTCACCAATATTCGATTCACCCCGGTACCAGATGTAGAAACCATAAACGGAGTGAAACAAGATGGGCAGATAGATAAATAGAACTTCGACTGAGACGAGAAACGGTATACCGGTCAGAAACTTGACTTCATCGTTATATGCATGAGGCCCATTGGTGGCAAAAGCGTTGGAGATGAAATGCTCCAGCAGAAATGCACCTACGGGAAAAATTCCGCTCAGGGAATGCAAACGGCGCAACAAAAAGGAATTGCCTTGTCCGGCGCGCAGGGGCGCGACGCCTGCGGCAATCCCGCGTCGGGAAATTCCTTCACCCTCGCTGCCAGGAGCGGAGGGGCGGGACTGACCTGCTAATGTCGCCACGCGATGGCTCCTTACTTATGATGTTATAAGGGAACTGCAAATAAAATTGAAACGAACTCTGCATTATAAACCCGCGAACCAATTCAGAAACAAACGAAATGCTTTGCCCCGGTGGCTGACTTCAGCCTTCTGATCGGGTGGCAACTCGCCAAACGCACGGCCGGCTTCAGGCAAATAGAACAGCGGATCGTATCCGAAGCCGCCGGTTCCCCGAGGTGCGCGCAAAATTATGCCCGCCACGGACCCGTGAAAGCAGCTAAGCAGGCGTCCATCCCTTGCCACGGCTATCGCACAGATATAGCGGGCGCCACGCTTCTCATCAGGAACATCCAGCAGTGCTGCAACGAGCTTTGCATTATTGGCCGCGTCAGAGGCGTTTTCGTTCGAAGCATTGGCTGCATAGCGCGCGGAATGTATGCCCGGCGCGCCATTTAACGCGTCCACTTCGAGCCCGGAATCGTCTGCGAGCACGTATATGCCTTTGGCACGCCGGCTGTAGTATTCGGCCTTCTCGCAGGCATTTGCTTCAAAAGTGGGAGCATCCTCCTCCGGCGGAGGAATGGTGTCCATTCCGGGTATGGCGGCCACCTGAACGCCAACCGCTGCCGCCGCTGCCGCAAAATCGCGAAGCTTCCCGGGATTGGAGGACGCGATGTAAATCTGATGCATGTTCAACGGCTGAATTGTACCGTAGACTGCCTGCGCGCATAGACATTCAGGCGGCAATCATTCACAATACTTTCACCCGATAGTAAATGGAGAACAGTATTGAAGACTCAGATTCGAGCCAAAATCACGGCTTTGGGAACTTATGTCCCGCCGCGCGAACTCACGAACGCTGATCTGGAAAAAATGGTGGACACCACCGACCAGTGGATCATGGAGCGCACCGGGATCCGTACCCGCCACCTGGCCGATCCGGGCGTTGCTGCCAGCGACCTGGCGGTCTGCGCCGCCCAGCACGCGCTGGCCGAGCGAGGTATCGGCGCAAACGAGGTGGAAGCCATCATCGTAGGCACGGTGACTCCAGACATGCTGTATCCCTCGACCGCCTGCCTGGTGCAACACAAGATGGGCATTCCCCGCACCTGGGGATACGATCTTTCCGCAGGCTGCTCGGGTTTCGTCTATTCGCTTACTGCCGGTGCGGCGCTGATTGGCAGCGGAATGCACACCAAGGTGCTGGTGATCGGGTCGGACGTGAACTCATCCATGATCGATTACACTGACCGCGCCACGTGCGTCATTTTTGGCGACGGCGCCGGGGCAGTACTGCTGGAACCCGCGCAGGATGGCGAGGACTACGGATTAATCGATTGTCTGCATGAGATTGATGGTGGCGGTGGCCCGTTTCTGTGCCGCCCCGGTGGCGGCAGCCTGCATCCGGCATGGAAACCGGAAACCACGCCCAAGATGCACTTCGTCCATCAGGACGGCCAGCAGGTCTTCAAGTATGCGGTGCGCAAGATGTCTGAACTGTGTGTTGAAATTCTGGAACGCAACGGTCTGACGGGCAGCGATGTCGACTGCTTCATTCCCCACCAGGCCAATCTGCGGATCATCAATGCTGCAGCCGAGCGGTTGAATCTGCCGGAGGAAAAGGTGATCGTGAACATCCAGGAATACGGCAACACCACCGCTGGCACCATTCCGCTTGCCATGGAGACGGCACGAAAAACAGGTCGACTGAAGAAGGGCGATCTGGTTTTGGTGGCGGCGGTAGGGGCTGGTTTTACCAGTGGGACGGTGCTGCTACGGTGGGCATACTGAGAACCGCGGTCGGCACTCAGCGATCAGCCAACCACTACCAGTGATTGCCGTCGGCACATTCCGCAGACATACTGAATGCCGTTAGGGATGTGTCATTTTTTCCGGACGTACAATCTGATCGAACTCCTCGCCCGTGAGGTGCCCCAGCTTTACAGCAGCTTCGCGCAGGCTGGAGTGCTCGACATGGGCGGTGTGGGCCACATGCGCGGCCTTATCGTATCCAATCTTCGGCGCTAGCGCGGTAACGAGCATGAGTGAATTCTTCACGTATCCGTCGATTCTGTCCCGATCCAGCTCGATGCCTTTGATCATGTATTCCACGAAGCCGTGACTGGCGTCCGCAAGCAAAGTAACAGAATGCAGGAAGTTGTAGATCATCACCGGCTTGAAAACGTTCAATTCGAAGTTTCCTTGCGTGCCGGCGAAACCAACAGCGGCGGTGGCTCCGTGCACCTGCACCGCTACCATGCTCATGGCTTCACTCTGCGTCGGATTGACTTTGCCCGGCATGATGGATGACCCCGGCTCATTCTCCGGAATAATGAGTTCACCCAGGCCGCAGCGGGGACCGGATGCCAGCCAGCGGATGTCGTTGGCGATCTTCATCAGCGAGGCAGCCAGCGTTTCCAGCGCGCCCTGGGCAAAGACGATCTCATCGTGGGCTGACAGAGCCGCAAACTTGTTCGGGTGAGAGCGGAAGGGAAGCCCGGTCAATTCCGCGATCTTCTTCGCTGCGCGCTCGGCAAATTCGGGATGAGTGTTAAGGCCAGTGCCAACGGCTGTTCCGCCGATAGCCAAATCGTAGAGCCCCTCCAGCACCTGGTGCAGTCGGTGGATGTCGCGCTCCAGCAGGCTGGCCCAGCCGGAGAACTCCTGCTCCACAGTCAGCGGAACCGCGTCCTGCAAATGGGTGCGACCGATCTTGACCACATTCCCAAAGGCCTTGGCCTTGGCGGCAATCGCATCATGAACCGTCTGAATGGCGGGAATCAGAACATTGTGAACCCGCTCCGCCGCCGCAATGTGCATCGCGGCCGGAAAAGTGTCGTTGGAGGACTGCGACATGTTTACGTCATCGTTGGGATGTACCGGTTTTTTTGAACCTAGCGTCCCCCCCGCCAACTCAATGGCGCGATTGGCGATGACTTCGTTGACGTTCATGTTGGTCTGGGTGCCGCTGCCGGTTTGCCAGATTCGCAAAGGAAACTGGTCAGCGAGCTTGCCCGCGATGACCTCGTCGGCCGCCTGCACGATCAGGCGGCATTTTTCAGGGGAAAGCTTGCCGAGGTCCTGATTGACCAATGCCGCCGCTTTTTTCAGGATGGCAAAAGCCCGGATCAGCTCGGGCGGCATGGTGTCCCGTCCAATGTTGAAATGGATCAGCGAACGCTGCGTCTGTGCGCCCCAATAAACATGGGCGGGAACCTCAATTTTTCCCATGCTGTCGGATTCAATGCGGGTGGCACGCTGCTCGGACGAAACTGAGGAGGAAGACATAGGACCTTTCACAATTCCGGAAATTTAATGATTTTGGCTTTCCGGCGAATACTGTCACGGCCGCCGACGACGGCCAGCGGACGGAGTTCAGGCGGCGCGGGAGGCATTTGCCTGGTATTACGGTTCCGCCTGCGCTGACGAATGCTCTGCACAAGCCACGCGGGTGCCGTCAGAATTCCCACAATCCACAAAACTGCTAACACGTCTATTACGACCACTGCACCCGGGCTCGACAGAAGGTTGATGAAAAAGTCGGTGACGAGGTGGTCAGCTCGGACTCCCATGCTTCCAGAATGATAAAAATACGGTAGGCGGTCCTGACCGATCATCACGCTAGGAAGCCCCAGGGCCGCTCCATGCCGTACCAGCACGCTGGCAATAGCAATCAAGAGGAAGTAGGCACAGGAAAAGCCTGCCAGACAGCGATAGAACCAACGCACGGAACGGTACAAACGAAGGCGGCGAGGCATGTGAAGACTATAACCTTTTCAGAAATGACTCTTGAAGACTCGAACATAGAGGGTTCAGTCTTCCAGTGTCAAGAGGATTCGCTCGTACGTCGGATTCACATCAGCAAAGGATTTGGGCGGTTTTTGCGAATCGACAACGCCGTCGCAAGGAAGATTGTCCAATGACAGATCAAAATCGTAATGCCCGCTTACAGGAATCTTTCGACATGCTCGTAATTGGCGCCGGACCGACGGGCCTGGCGTGCGCGATCGAAGCGAAAAAGGCAGGACTGAAGGCCGTTAATGTGGAGAAAGGCTGCCTGGTGAACTCGCTGTTTAACTATCCCGCCAACATGACGTTTTTCACCACGCCGGAACTCCTGGAGATCGGCGATATACCCTTTCCCAGCCCGCATCAGAAGCCGAACCGCCACGAAGCTTTGGAATATTACCGCAAGGTGGCGGAACATTATGGTTTGCACGTGCGCCAGTACCAGCGAGCGGAGCAGGTGACGGGTGCAGACGGAGATTACCGGGTGCGTACGACCGACCTCCACGGGCATGCGCACGAATACCACGCCCGCAAGTTGGTCATCGCCACCGGCTACTATGACCGCCCCAACCTGTTGGATGTTCCGGGCGAAGGCCTTGCCAAGGTATTCCATTACTATCGCGAGCCGCATCCGTACTTTGATTGCGACGTCTTGGTGGTGGGAGGCAAGAATTCGGCCGCGATTGCCGCTCTGGAATTATGGAGGCACGGAGCGCGTGTCACCCTGGTCCACCGCGGGCCGGGATTGCACCCGCATGTGAAGTACTGGATCAAGCCCGACGTGGAAAACCGCATTGCCGCGGGCCAGATTGCAGCCTATTTTCAGAGTTCCGTTGCTGCCGTCTCCGTGGATGCGGTAGTGCTGAACACGCCATCGGGAGAGGTGAAATCGGCAAACGATTTCGTGTTCGCTATGACGGGATATCATCCCGATTTTACTTTCCTGCGCAATCTGGGCATCGAGTTCCGTCCGCGCACGCAGCCTGAGCAAAGCTATGAGGGCTCTTTAGAAATTGCCGATGCGAAGGCCGCCGATATCTGCCCTGCATGCGACCCGCAGACGCTGGAAAGCAATGTGCCGGGCATCTACCTGGCCGGGGTAATCGTAGCGGGCTCCCGGACCAACGAGATTTTCATTGAGAATGGCCGATTTCACGGCCGACAGATTGCTGAGGATGTGAAAAGCAAGTTGCGTAATTGAATAATTTGGCAATTTGGGACGTTCGTCGCGCTACCGTGATTACAGATTTTGAGGCTCCAATCGAAACCGTCGCAGAATTCACGAAAGTAGGCGGCCAGCAGGCCGCTCGCAGAAGGATTCAGTCGCTTCCGGAGTCGAGCATTAGCAGTTCACCTGGTTTGGCGGTTCTCAACGCCCGTACACAAGCAGGTGCGAATGGCGCGACATCCGCGAGTCGATTCAACCGTGCGCGAAGAACAACAACAGCGATTTGATTGCGCCCCAGGTTTTGTTGAAATGGCAGACCTTTGTCCAGCGTGATGAAAACGTCGAAGAGTCCCTCAACCGATCTCAAGAGTTCACCATTACGCTTGCCCGCGAATCCCGCTTCGGGGACTGTCTTACAAGTATGCCCGCCAACAAAGAACTCTTTAAATTTGCGCGGGACGCACTCGTCCAAAAGGATGTTCATGCGAGCTGCCGAAGAAAGCTGGATTTGGCTTGTTCGAGGGCAGCGACAGCGTCATCCCGGCTTACCGTTGGGAAATCGTCAAGAAAGTCATCGAGCGGCTGTCCTGCCTCCAGATAGTCCAAGAGTGCTTCGAAGGGAACCCGCGTTCGGCGAAACACAGGCGTACCTCCCAAAATATCCGGGTCCTTAACGACAATACTTTCCATAATGTCGCGCCCCTTTTGCGTTCAACAATAATTTTACTGTGAACGCGCTCCGCGCGGGTGAGCATTGCCGAATGCAACATCGCCAGCCTATCGGCAGTTCCCGATGGCTGGCGGCTGGCTGAATCCTGAGAGCTGACTACTGAAAGCTCTAGAAGGGAATATCTTCGTCCGTAATTCCCGTTCCTGCGGACACTTCGTGCACCTCGTCGGGCGGACGCTGATCAAAATGTGATCCTCCCCCTGCGGTGGCATGTGCGGCGTTGGCATCTCCGGGGCCTCCGCCGGACCCTTCACGACGGCCACCAATCAACACCAGGTCGTCGGCGACTACCTCAGTCATATACTTTTTTTCGTTGGTGTTCTTGTCCTGCCAGCTTCGGGTCTGCAGCTTGCCTTCGATGTAAATTCGGTCGCCCTTTTTTACGTATTGGCCGATAATCTCTGCCAGGCGGCGCCAGGCCACGATCTTGTGCCACTCGGTGCGGTCCTGCCAATTGCCCTGGTCGTCTTTGAATCGTTCATTGGTGGCGATACTGAAACTCACCACCGGAACCGTGTTGTTGACCGCGTAACGCATTTCAGGGTCGCGGCCCATTGTGCCGATCAGAATGACTTTGTTGACGCTTTTCATACGGGTGCTCTCCTTGGAAGATTGACACAGTGCCGCAACAATATAACAGATTGTGGCAATTATGGGGCGATAAAAAAGCAAAACTGCAAACGACTACGCAGGCGCATTATCTGTCTAGATATGTGCAGTTCTGCGATTTGCCACGATGAATGCCCAGGCGAACATCACTGCGGAAAAGAGCCCCAATACTAAAATCGAGGTCCCCACCGGCAGAAGTGAAGTCGCACCTGGAAAGAGCAACTGACGCAGCGCTTCGTTTCCGTAAGTGAGCGGATTGGCGCGCATCAGGATGCGAATCCAGCCGGAAGCTCCGCTTAGGGGAAAAAGCGCGCCGGAGAGCAGCCAAAGTGGAATCAGGAACAGATTGACGATCGCATGGAATGCCTGCGACGAATCCATGGGCCAAGCGATGGCAAAACCCAACGCGGTTAAGGAAAAAGCCACCAGGAATACCGTGAGCGTAATCGGGAGAATGTTGTCAAAACCCAGATGCGCGTCGTGCAAGACCGGCACGAAGATCAAAAAGATCATGCCCTGAATAGTTGCCAGGGTAGCGCCACCAAGTACTTTACCAAGTACTATGACCGACCGGTTTACGGGTGCCACCAGCACGGAAAGCAGAAATCCTTCCTTGCGGTCTTCAATCACCGACATCATGGCAAAGATCGAGGTAAAAAGCACGATCATGGTCAGCGCGCCGGGGAAGAAGTATTCCAGGTAGTGCGCGCCTCCGCCAATGCCGCCGCCCTGAAAGGACGTTCCGAAGCCCGAGCCGATTACCAGCCAGAACAAAAGCGGAGACAAAACTATGCCGACCACGCGTCCGCGGTTACGGTAAAAACGAACGATTTCGCGCTGCCACAGCGAAACTGACGGAATCACGATTCCCGCGTTTTTCGTGGGAGCCATGGCATTCAGGGCTTGTGTTTGAGTCGCCATTTCTTAGCTTGCCGTTTTATCGTCATCGCTCCAAAACCGGTGACCAGTACGATGGATGAAGATGTCTTCCAGATTCGGTTTGCTCACGGAGATCGATTCCACTTCGCCCGGGAAGGCTTCCACAACGTCCGTGACAAATCGATGGCCGTGTTCGAACTCCAGGCGTACTTTGCCGCCCATGACCTGAGCGGTCAGTCCAAACCGGTTTAGGATCTTCTCCGCCAGCAGTTCCGGCTTGCCGTGCGTCTCCAGCAGGATGACATCGCCTCCGATTTCATGTTTCAGTTCTGCCGGGGTGCCCAGCGCCACGAGCTTTCCTTCGCTCAGGATTGCCAGCCGGTCACAACGTTCCGCTTCCTCCATCAGATGGGTGGTGACGATAACGGTCACATGCTCCTGGTCCCGCAGAATTGACAGGTATTGCCACAGGTCGCGCCGGGCACCGGGATCGAGGCCGGTGGTGGGTTCGTCCAGCAACAGCACGGACGGATGGTGCAGCAGGCCCTTCGCCAGTTCCAGGCGTCGTTGCATACCGCCGGAGAAGGTCTCGGCGCGTTCGCCTGCGCGATCTGTGAGGCCCACCCGGCCAAGCATTTCCTTGATCCTGGCTTCAAGCGATTTACCCTTCAGGCCATACAGGTGTCCCACATGGCGCAGATTCTCGGTGGCGGTGAGCTTTACATCAATGCTCGGCGCCTGGAAGACAACGCCGATATGGCGACGCACCGCACTAGGATCGCGTGCCACATCAAATCCCTGAATCAGCGCCTGCCCGCCAAGCGGCAGCATGAGGGTTGAGAGGATTCGAAACATCGTGGTCTTGCCACTGCCGTTGGGGCCGAGCAATCCAAAGATTTCCGCCCCCCGCACGTCAAACGAAACTCCATCCAGGGCGGTACGGTCCCCATACCGATGAACCAGATGTTCGATTCGAATCACAGCAGTGGAATCATCAGGCGATGAAGAATGGGATTTGTCAATCGGATTGCGCGGTTCCTCACTGCTCCGAGAAATAGGATTTGAAGAAACGTCCACGATCAGTACACCTTCGCATTCAGCATCATCAGGGCCATAAGGAGTGGGAGATAAAGCACGCTGGCCTGTAAGAGATTTCGTGCGCGCCGCTTGGATTCGGCCGGTCGAGTATCCCACTTGCCCGTAGCCAGGCGCCAGCCGTACCAAAAGTAGCCGAGTCCGAGCGCCACTGATCCAAGCAGATACACCTGGCCTGCCATGCCGCTGGCCGCCGCAGCCAGCGTGGTCAGCATGAGCGCGATGAGATAGGCCATTATTTCGCGGGCAGTGGACCGTCCGTCCGGTTCGACCACCGGCAGCATGCGAATCCCGGCGCGCTGATAGTCTTCGCGATAGAGCCAGGCGATGGAGTAGAAATGCGGGAACTGCCAGAAGAAAACAACGGCAAACAGGATGAACGCTGGCCACTCAAGGCGGCCGCGAACGGCCACCCATCCTACAACCGGGGGCATTGCTCCGGGAAAGGCGCCAAGGAAAGTACAGATTGGGTGAACGCGCTTCAAAGGCGTATAGGCCAGGAGATACGCAAGTGACGTTGCGATGGTCAGGACTGCCGCCAGCCAATTAGTCGTCACAGCCAGATAGATCCACCCCCCAAACATCATGATTAGGCCGGCAATCAGGCCTTGCATCATGCTCATGTGTCCGGTCACCAGGGGGCGGATTGCGGTGCGGCGCATGCGCGCATCCACGTCTCGTTCCATCACTTCATTCAGTGCCGCGGTTCCAGCCTTGGTAATGCCCACACCGATCAAGGCATGGAGAACCATCCACGAAACCGAGCTTACACCCGACCGGACGGCGGCCAGATAGCAACCGCACCAGGTCGTCATCACAACCAGCGTAGTGACCCGAATTTTTACCAGTTCGGAGTAGTCCCGTAACCGGACTGCTGCACTGATTGGGCGTGCATCGGTACATTCCGCGAGGGGAGCAACTGCCGGAGATGGCTCAGTGTCCAAAATCTGTGTAGCGGTCGTCATGCAGTCGCGGCCTCGCGGGTTCTACCGGCGTACTCCGCAGGCGACGCGGCAACATTGCGTGATGCTTGAATCGCCAGGACAACCGCAGTCGCCAGCAGTAAGGCCCCCAAGGATACGTGAGCTACCGTCGAAATGACCATTGCCGACGTGGGAGGAGTGTCGTACGGATTCCAGACTACTCGAGTCAGGTATGCCGTGAAACCAAGCGCTAATTGCGCTACCAGCATCGCTAGGAGCAATATGGCCGGATTTCGTACTGACGACACTTGCGGATATTGAGTAAGCGCGCGGATGACCGTCCAGAGCGCAAGCATGGACACGCCGCCAGCCATAATCAAATGTGGGGTCAGGCTCAAACCATGATGGCGAAACATGGCGCCAAGAAATAGTTGCAGGCAGACCGCCCCAACCAGTCCCCAGGCGAGCGGTGGCAACGAGGGACGGTGAGGGTCGAAATGGATTTGAGGTTGCTCTCCCACCCAGCGCCTTCCTGTAAACATCGCGATTGCCACCGCCAGACAGAAGAAGCTCTGGCCGAGTAACGCGTGCGCGCTGGAGACCAAAGGAGGCAGAAAAGTCAGAACCGTTAGCCCGCCGAGTATGCCCTGGAAGATCACTATGGCGAGTGCTCCCAGCCCTAGCTTGCGCATCCACGGACGCCGGTCCGTACGCCAGGTCCAGATGGCCAATATGATCGTCAGCAATCCGATAAACTCGGCCGTCATCCGGTGACCGTGCTCGAACTTTACACCGCCGACCATACGGGGCATGCGCACCAGCGAGCCAAAAGAGGTCGGCCAGTCGGGAACGGATAGGCCGGCATCATTGCTTGTCACCAAGGCGCCGGCGACGATTAACAGAAACGTGGCGCAGGCCATGAACATCGCAAAGCGATGGTGAGCGCGATTGAATGGCGTCAAGGGCAACGGCAGGTCCCAGTCCTGGATTTTGGGGATCGTTTTGCGCCCGGAGGCGCAACCAGCAGTATAAATGATCTGGAGCGATCATCCGTCACCAATCAGCCAGACCAGAGCCGCTTGGCGTAAAACGTTTGCCTGTTGGCAATCGAAGCCCAACGAGAATCCCCGCATGCTAGTTGCTAAATGCTGATTGCCGATTGCTGCGAATGGCGTCCATGGCAGCGAGCACGGCATCGGTGAACTCAGTCGTCGAAGCCTTGCCGCCCATGTCCCTGGTTAAATGCTCCCTATCTCGATAGACAAGGTAAACAGCATCGCGCACTAATTCGAACCCTTCCACCTCGCCGATGTGGCGGAGCATTTGGGCGGCGCAACGCAGTAACGCGGTAGGATTCGCCAGGTTGCGGCCCGCAATATCGGGTGCGGAGCCGTGCACCGCTTCAAAAATGGCGCATCCGTCGCCGATATTGGCGCCGGGCACCAATCCCAAACCGCCAACAAAGGCGGCGCACAAATCGCTAATGATGTCGCCGTAGAGATTCTCGAGCACCAGGACGTCATATTGGTATGGATTGGTGACGAGCTGCATGCAGGTGTTGTCTACAATGTGCTCGGCGTACGTGATCTCAGCGTATTCGCGCGCGATTTTGCGAGTGCAGCGCAAAAAAAGCCCGTCCGTCAGCTTCATGATGTTGGCTTTATGGATGGCGTGGATCTTTTTGCGATGGTAGCGGCGGGCGTATTCGAAGGCAAAGCGGGCGATCCGCGTGGATGCCTTCTCGGTGATGATCTTCAGGCTCTCCACCACTCCCGGAACTACTTCGTGCTCAATGCCGGAATAAAGTCCCTCCGTAATCTCGCGGATGATGATCAGGTCTACATCGGGATAACGGGTCGGAACGCTGGGGAGGTTCCGGATCGGGCGTACATTGGCGTAAAGCTCAAATTGCTTGCGCAGGGCAACATTAATACTGGCGAAACCTCCCGCTATGGGCGTGGTAATCGGCCCTTTAAGGCCCACTTTCGTGCGTACGAAGGACTCGATCAGCTCTTTGGGAATGTATTCGCCAGTCTTGCGGTACGCCTCTGCGCCGGCTTCGAAGCGCTCCCATTCCAGGCTGACGCCCGAATGTTCGAGCACGCGAACCACCGCATCGGTCACCTCTGGTCCGATGCCATCACCGGGTATTAATGTAATGCGGTGCATCATGTTCGCCTATTGGATGCTGAAAACAAGCCTTCAGCCATTAGCAATCAGCCGTCAGCCAGAAAAAACAACCGCAACTCGACCGCGGACATTCGATCTTTTGCCGATGCTGCCTTGATACTGCGAATGGCTGATTGCTGAACGCTGACAGGACGCTCTATCGCGTCCTGGGCTTGACTTGCGCCTCTCTTGGCCTCAGCAGATCCTGAAGCTCATTTAGGAATTCATGGGCGTCCTTAAAATCGAGATATACGGAGGCGAAGCGCACATATGCGACCTTGTCATGCTTTTTCAACTCGTTCATCAGCAATTCGCCCAGTTCTTTCGTGGTGCGCTCTCGATCCTGCGACTCCATGATAAAGCTCTCGGAGCGATTGACAATCTCCTCCAGGCTCGACATAGAGACTGGACGCTTTTCACACGCCCGCAGCAATCCATTCAGGACCTTTTGCCGGTCGAATTTTTCTCTGCGGCCGTCCTTCTTGACGACCATGTATGGGATCTCATCAATGCGCTCGTAGGTGGTGAAGCGCTTGGCGCAACGCAGGCACTCGCGCCTCCTGCGGATGGACTCGGCTTCTTTGCTTTCGCGCGAATCCACCACCTTGTCGTTGGCGAATCCGCAAAAAGGACATTTCATGATTATGCGAGGTTGAGCGCCCGCTTAAAGGAACCGCGCTCATTTTGGATCTTCTCTTGAAGCAATGTGATGGCGTAGATCAGTTGTTCCGGCCGGGGTGGGCAACCGGGCACATAAACGTCGACCGGTATCACTTGATTCACTCCCTGTATGAGAGCGTAATTGTTGAATACTCCCCCGGAAGTCGCGCAAGCACCCATTGAGATCACCCACTTTGGCTCAGGCATCTGCTCCCAAAGCTGGCGAATCACGGGGCCCATTTTCTGCGACACGCGGCCGGCAATGATCATCAAGTCCGACTGGCGGGGCGACGGCCGGAAGACCTCTGCGCCGAAGCGCGCGATGTCAAAACGGGAAGCGCCCATCGACATCATCTCGATCGCGCAGCAAGCCAGCCCGAAGGTCATTGGCCAAATGGAACTCTTGCGGACCCAGTTGACCGCATTATCCAGGGTCGTCAGAAGAAGGCCTTCCTGCTGCTGATCGCCGAAAGTTACCTCGTGAAGGTGCGCGTCCCCTTCATCTGCTCCCACTAAATTGTCGAAGCGTTCCTCTCCGTTCATAACTACATCCCATTCTATGTCTTTGGAGGGTTTCTGTGTCCAAAGTCCGGGTGCTTACCAGCGACTAGCTACCTGCTCCTGCTTTTACGGATTAAGGACGATCTTTCCGAACATTTCGCTTTTCTCCAGTCGCTCGTGCGCCGCACGCGCCTCCCTGAGCGGGAAACTGCTGTCAACCACAGGCCTCAATTTTCCGCTGAACACGTGTTGCAGAACCTCGTGCATATCGCCCATCGTGCCCATATAGGAGCCGAGGAACGAGATCTGGCGTGCGAAAAGTTGGCGCAGGTCAAAACTGACATCCGGGCCGGTAGTGGCGCCGCAGGTGACAATACTGCCCCCGGCCTTGAGAGACTTCATGCTCTCCGCCCATGTCGCCGAGCCAACATGTTCGAAAACGATATCTATGCCCCGCTTCGCGGTAATCTTGCGCACTTCTTCGGAGATTTTCTGGGTGTAGTGGTTGATTACATGATCAGCGCCCAACTCCAGGGCCTTAGCCAGTTTTGTTTCGTCGCCAGCGGTGGCGATCACCGTAGTGGCAAACATCTTTGCGATCTGGATTGCTGCCGTTCCGACCCCGGAGCCCGCGCCGAGCACCAGGACGGTTTGCCCCGGCTTGATCTGACTGCGTGTCACCAGCATGTGCCACGCAGTGAGGAATACCAGCGGTACCGAAGCGGCATCGTCGTAGCTCAGGCTGTCTGGAATCGGAATCACGTTGACTCGCGGCACGGCAATGTACTCCGCGTTGCCACCGTCATTCAGGTAACCGAGCACACTGAAACGCGGGCAAAGATTGTGCCGTCCACTGGAACAGGCAGGGCAGTAATTATCAAACGTCATGGGGGCCAACAAGACCCTCTGGCCAGCTTTTAGGTCGGTAATGTACTCGCCTACGCTGGCGACGTCGCCGGAAATATCGCTGCCGTTGATGTGGGGAAGTTTGATTCCCGGCAAGCCTTTGCGGATCCAAAGGTCGAGATGATTCAGGGCACAAGCTCGGATGCGCACCAGAACCTGGTCATGGCGCACTGCCGGGTCCGGCACGTCCTCATACTTGAGTACTTCCGGACCACCAAAGTCATGGAATCGAATTGCTTTCATGAAAAAAATCTACCACAGACACCTAGCCTCGGCGAGCCGTGGTCTATTGATTCCGGAAACTGTGTCCGGCCTGCGCTACGACTGCCCGCAAGTCTCCGGAAAGTCGCCGAGAACACACAGGACGCAATGATAGATAGACGGTGAGACGAGGCGACGCGGGGACGTGGTGACCAGGCCGATTCGACGCGCAGACGGAGGCGCCGGGAGGACTGCCCAGCGGAACTCAAGCACAGCGGACCTCAAGCGGACCTCAAGCATCGACATATTGTGTAAAATCGTGTATTGTAACGCAAGTTAGTCGTTAAATAGAAGGCTGACTGATAGCGAAATGAATGAGGTGCCGCGGTCGCCTTAAATTACCTGCGCCGAGGACCAGTCGGTAGTCGTCTGTCAGAGTCCCGGTCGTCAGTTGTCTGTGATGAGTCGTCAGCAGACAAAGAGCAGGCAGGATAGTTGCTGGTCATTGGAGAGAACGGAAAACAATGTGCATGATCAAGATGAGCAAGATGATCACCTGATTGAAAACACATGACTTAGATGGGTTTATCGATGAGCAACTTGATCAAGCTGAATGAGCAACCTGATCAAGGTGACTGGTTCGATCCGCCAAGCGAAGTTTTCGCGATAACAGTTCGCCGCTGAGCCAGAAAGAGCGCTTACCGGGAGTCATGTTGAGCACCTTGAGCATCTTGAGCACCTTGAAATTTTGCGCAGATTCCAAAGAAGTTAGCTGGCAAAACAAGGTGCTCATCCAGATGCTCACGTGAGCACCTTAATGAGTACCTTGAATCAGCAAGTTTCCGGAGAGAGTCAGGGAAGGACTTGAAGATTGGGAGACTTGGCCACTTGGGGCTCGCCTTAGAGGTTTGCCGCCGTGAATTCACGTCCGCAAGTCTTGCTTTTCCTCTTTGTCTCGGTGGGGTTCTATAATTCCACCAGGAAATGGACATTTATGAAGAGATCGTGCGCTTGCGTCGGGAAGGCCGGCGCGCCGCCCTGGCGACGATCGTGAACGTGCGTGGCTCCATCCCCTCGTTCGAAACCGCCAAGATGCTGGTTTGCGACGACGGCAGTATCGTGGGAACGATCGGCGGCGGCTGTGTCGAGGCCGAGGTTTGGCAGGCTGCGCGCGAAGTGATGGAGAAGGAGAAGGCCCGCACCCTGACCTTCAATCTAAATCAGGATCCAAAGTTCGATACCGGCTTGGTTTGCGGTGGCACCCTGGAAATATTCATTGAGCCGGTGCTGCCGGTGCCGGTGCTTTATCTTTTCGGCGCAGGGCATGTGGCTCGCAGTCTGTACAAAGTTGCGCGGGTTGCGGGCTTTGAAGTGGTCGTGGTTGATGATCGCGAAAGTTATGCCAATCGCGAGCGCTTTCCGGAAGCCCGCGATATCTTTGCGGACGACTTTGAGCAGGTAATGGCGCAATTGGCGCCGCCCGAGGGTGCGTTTATCGTCATTGTCACCCGCGGTCATCGCGACGATATGCGTGTGCTGCGCTGGGCCGTGGATACGCCGGCGCGCTACATCGGTATGATCGGCTCGCGGCGGAAGGTGATCGGCATTTTTGGTGAGCTGCAGGCGGAAGGCGTCCAGGCTGAGAAATTTGACCGGGTTCATGCGCCGGTAGGATTGGATATTGGCGCCATCACGCCCGAGGAAATCGCAGTTGCTATTGTGGCAGAAATGATTGCTGAGCGGCGGCACGCCCGGGGAATTTCAGAGTTAAGATTGAAGCTTGAAGACTTGAAAAAGCTGCAGCAAATTCCTTCGACACGCCCCTAGATCTGAAAACTTCAATCTGAATTCTGAAATATATGACCCGTGCCCTTAGCCGTGCTCTGGAGCCGATCGTGGACGCTCAGGCAGCCTTCCTGGTCGTCAATCCGCGACCGGAACTCGGCCAATTCAGCTCCTTGCAGGTGGGTTTGCAGGGCATCCTGGATCGAGGACGTGATGCCGCCGTTATTTCTCCGGTTGATCGGCCTCCCGCAGAATCGCCAACCATTGCAAACTTGCGCGGTACTCTTGAACGTGCAGCTCGGGACGTTTGGGCGGTTGCGCCGGCTTACGACGGTCAACACGGGCATCCGTTGGTAGTGGGCCGTGAGATGATCGCGGCATTTCTGGAAGCTCCACCTACGGGCAACGCGCGTGAGGTGGAGCATGCCCATCAGGAGCATATTGCGTATGTTCAGGTGGACGACCGACTCACTGTTGTTAATATTGACACGCCGGAAGACTACAATCGCCTGGTCTCATGATTTCAATTGGCGCTCATCCCCTTCCCGCTACGGCAACCGAATTTATCGACTCAGTATTGCGCCTGCATCCGCGAATCGCAGTATTCGACTGTGACGGCACACTATGGGCCGGCGACAGCGGCGAGGAATTCCTGTATTGGGAAGTAATGCGAGGAATCCTGGCGCACGCGATCGCGGAAGAGATCCTGCCGCGCTATCGGGATTATAAGGACGGCAAGGTGAGCGAAGAAGCAATTTGTGGAGAGATGGTTACCATCCATGAAGGTCTGACCACTGCCGTATTGGAGGCTGCCGCCGAAGATTTCTTCGCAGAAAGGTTTCTTGCCGCGATATTTCCGGAAATGTTGGAATTGGTGAACCGATTGCATAACGACGGCTGCGCGGTTTGGGCGGTCTCTTCCACGAACGAGTGGGTGGTCCAGGCTGGAGTTCGGCGGTTCGGCATTCCCGGCGAACGTGTACTGGCCGCCTGCGTCCGCTGTGAGAACAAAGTGGCCACCGGAAGGCTGTGGCGCGTGCCCACCGACGAAGACAAAGCTGTTGCCGTTCGAGAGGTGATTGCACAGCCCGTGGACGCGGTATTTGGCAACTCCATGCACGATGCCGCGATGCTCGCGTTGGCGAAAGACGCATTTGCCATAAATCCCAACCCCGATCTGCAGGTTATGGCTCAGGAGTACGGGTGGAGGATATACTTTCCAAAGATTGCGTAATTTGGAAATTGCGTAATTGAGTAATTTGAACGGCAAGCGAGATTCTTGCTGGATGTCTCATTCGATTACCCAATCACTCAATTACCAACTTACCCAAAGGAGACGCACTCGTGATTTCTCGTATCGTCGCGATTGTTTGCATGTTGTCATTTGTGGGCATGTTTGCTTTTGCCCAGGCGCCGGACGCCCCCACGAAGGTCGAAGGCAAGGGCCATTCCACTTCAAGCGGATTGCAGTATTGGGATATCAAAGTCGGCACTGGGCCCGAAGCTACTGCTGGCAAGACCGTTTCCGTGCACTACACTGGCTGGCTCACCAACGGCAAGAAGTTCGACAGTTCGCTCGATTCCGGGCGCCCGTTTAACTTCGAGTTGGGCGCAGGGCGGGTCATTAAGGGATGGGATGAAGGAGTGGCGGGCATGAAGGTCGGGGGCAAGCGACAGCTCCGCATACCGTCCGACCTGGCGTATGGGCCCAAGGGTGTTCCCAATGTCATTCCACCAAATTCGATACTGGTCTTCGATGTGGAATTGCTGGGAGTGAAGTAGTCGGCTACCTGCAGTCTTTAAGTGCGGCTGCCAAAGCATCCATGGCAAGGTGACTGGCGTGGGCTGACCCGTCTGGCAGTCCGCCCAGCGCCTCGACAAGGTGTTCCCTGCTGAGCCCCTGCGCCTGTGCAACGGTCTGTCCCATAACCATCTCGGCCAACTGTGAGCCGCAGGCGATTGCCGCGACGCAACCCCGCGCACGAAACTTGGCCTCGGTTATGCGCCCATCTGCAACCTTGATGGCAAGTTGCAAAATATCCCCGCAAGCCGGATTCTCCACCCGCACAATGGCG
>JBEKOS010000015.1:0-25743 GCA_049521535.1 Terriglobales bacterium
TTTCTCAAGCCCCTTTCCGCGGCCATCGCCATCGGTACCGGCGGACCGTTTGGGGCCGAAGGACCGATCATTGCGACCGGCGCGGCGCTGGGATCACTGGTCGGACAATTGCTGAGGATCACTGCCGACGAACGGAAAACTCTGCTTGCCGCCGGAGCGGCAGCGGGTATGGCCGCAACCTTCGGCAGTCCGGTTTCCGCCGTTTTACTGGCCATCGAACTGCTTCTCTTCGAGTACCGCCCCCGGTCAATCATTCCCGTGTCACTGGCGTGTGCGACCGCCCAGGCCGTGCGCATCGCATTCATTGGAAGCACGCCTATTTTTGCCATGCCCGATGTGGCCCAGCCGCACGGATACGCCATGGGGGTTTACGTGCTCCTCGGTGCTCTGGTGGGTGTGGCCGCCGTGCTGGCGACGCGCGCAGTTTATGGCGTGGAGGATGCGTTTGAGCACCTGCCGATTCACTGGATGTGGTGGCCGGCCATTGGTGCGGTTGCGGTTGGCGTGGTCGGGTATTTCGCGCCGCATACGATGGGCGTTGGTTACGACAACATCGAGAACATTGTCAGCGGTCGCATTCTGGGAACTGCACTGACCTTTCTGTTTGTCATGAAATTCGTTTCCTGGGCAGTCTCGCTGGGCAGCGGGACTTCGGGCGGAACTCTGGCGCCTTTGTTCACCATCGGAGGCGGGCTGGGCTCCGTGCTGGGGGCGCTGGCGGTGCGCTTCGCCCCCGGCTTCGGCGTTGACGTTCGCGTTGCTGCCCTGGTGGGGATGGCCGCCATGTTTGCAGGTGCTTCCCGCGCGCTGCTTGCCTCGGTGGTGTTCGCCTTCGAGACTACCAGGCAGCCGCTAAGTTTGCTGCCGCTGTTGGGAGGATGCACCGCGGCATTCCTGATTTCATCGCTCCTGATGCGGCACACGATCATGACGGAAAAGATTGCGAGGCGGGGCGCACGCGTCCTGACCGAATACGCTGCCGACTATCTCGATCAGGTGCTGGTTAGGGACGCGGCCACGCGGGATGTCGTGGCGCTTGCGGCCGACGATACTTTGGAGAGCGTACGTGCATGGCTGGGCTCCCGCGTACCGGGCACCGGACACCAGGGATTTCCCGTGCTTGATCGCGATGGCAATCTCGCCGGAGTTGTCACCCGGCGCGATCTTTTCGATGCCGACGAGCCCGGAAATTTGCCGTTGCGAAAGATCGTCAAGAGTCCGCCGGCGATTGTTTTCGAAGACAGTTCGCTTCGCGAAGCCGCGGACCATATGATCAGGGAGCAAATTGGCCGCCTGCCGGTGGTGGCCCGCGACAATCCACATCGCGTAACCGGGTGGCTCACCCGCAGCGACCTGCTGAACGCTCACGGCCAACGGCTGGAAGACGCCTCGCGCCTCGACCGCCACCTTAGCATCCGCACCATAGTGCTTGATCGCAGGTCGGCGCTCAGTCGATAGAAGCAACTGTCCTCAGAATTCCACTCTTGCCTGAAGGGCGATCATGCGCGGGCTGCTGTCGCCGCCCAAGCCGACGCCGAGCAGACCGGTTGGTGGCGAGGTGGTGGAGGTCAGCGCGCCGAATCCCGTCAGGGTCGACGGCTTGCCGGGAATGCCGGCGTAAACATCGCTGGGAAGCGCGAAGTTGGGATGATTGAAGACGTTGAAGCATTGGGCGTCGAACCGCAGCTTTACGCGCTCTCCCACCGAAAACCACTTTGTAAGGTTCAGGTCACTCCAGACGAAGTCGGGACCGCGAAGGGAATTTCGGCCAAGCGTTCCGAACTGGCAGGTCTGGGGAGAATTGCCGCCGTAGCAGGCGCCAGTGCTCGGGTCAACGGCGGAGATAAAGGCATTCGGATTCAGCCACTGAATGCTGCCGGGCTGGGTTATTCCCGGGATCGGGTTGTTCTCATACAAAGGCTGCCCCGGAATCAGGCTGGCGAACTGGGCGCCGCCACCTTGGACAATGCCGTCGCCACCCGCCGAGTACGGAGTACTAAGAACCGAGAAGGGAAGACCAGTGCGCCAAAAGGCCGTGCCCGAAATCTGCCAGCCATCGAGCACGTGCCCCAGCCATTGGCCGCGAAGCGGGGACGGCAGTTGATACACGTATTGGGCGCTCAGGTTCTGGCGGACGTCGTAATCACAGGGACCGTAGTTGCGAGCCAGTTCGCCCGGAAGCGGATTCAAAATACCCGCAGACGAGAATTGCAAGAATCCGCCGTTGGAAACCTCGTCCATGCAGCGGCTCCAGGTGTAGTTGATCTGTCCCATCAGGCCGTGCCCTAGGCGCTTCATGGCCGTGAGCTGCAGGCCGTTGTAGCTGCTGTTGGCGCCGGTGGAGAATTGCGTGACGGAGGCAAATCTTGGATCGGTCGGCGACAGGTAGGGAAACGGCGCGAAGCAACCCTGACACACGGTCTGGTAGCCATTCACCTGCGTTTGGTACGGCTGGTCCACCGCGCGGGTGCCGACATATTGGGCCTTGACGCTGGCGGTATTTCCGATCTGACGCTCGAGGCCCAGGCTCCATTGCATGAAGTAGGGAGCATGCAGCGTGCCACTGGGAACGGCCGTGATGGCCACCGGCGGAACTTGCTGGCCGAGAGGAAATCCCGTCACGAAGTTCTGGTTCGCGGCCATCACTGCGCCGACGGCGCTGTTGGGCGCTAACGGCGCAATCGCGGTGCCGCCCACCGACCCCAGCAGGCCGCCTTGAAATGCCTTGTCATAAGGCGGGTTCTGGCCGATCAGGTCGGCGACGCTGCCGGGCAGGAGGTCGCTGAAAACTCCAAAGCCCGTCCGCAATACCGTCTTGGGCGCGAACTCCCACGCCAGCGCGGTCCGCGGCTGCAGGATGGCAATCGGCGTGGCGGAAAACAGGTGGCCCAAATTGGTCTGGATAACCGTGTTCAGTGGCGCATCGTCATGCGGAATGGAATCAAAAGCGCCGGTCAACCGGGCCACCTGGTCATGCGGATTCAGCGGGTTGGAATTGTAGGTATCGCGCAGGCCGATCGTCCAGGTCAACTTGGGCATGATTCGCCACGTATCCTGCGCATACAGGTCAAGATTCAGGAAATTGAACGGCTGGTTGGGTGCCACGGGAAACGACTGCGTTGCGGTGGAGGCGGTGTCCGTTATGTATTGGGACAGCGTCGTGTAGGTGACGGTCGGCACCGTGCCCTCGCCAAAGTCATAATCGTTCAGGCGAAAGATGCGCGTATTGGTGCCCACCCGGATCTCGTGCGCGCCGTGGCTCCAGGCAAGATTGTCATTAATAAAGAAGCGGGTGGCGCGCCGGCCCTGAAGCCAGGTGTTGTCCAATCCTCCTACGGGAGTAAATGGCGCATCGGCACCAATACCCTGGAGCACAATCGGGAAGGCGGCGAGCGTCTGCTGAAAATTGGCCGGCGCAAACAGGCTTTCATACCAAGAAAACGCCGGATTAAAGTAGTTCACCAGATTCTGCGAAAAAACGTGGGTATATCCCGTGGCAAAGGAATAGAGCGGCTGGGAAGAAACCGCATCGAAAATGGGATTGATGGGGTCCGTCCAAACCGCTTGCAGGCCGGTATCAGCCTGGAAGCGAAACCACAGGGCATCGAAGGTGGATCGGTTGTAGTCAACGCGGGCGGTCTGCACCTGCTCATGGTCCTTGCTGGAGTGCGAAACGCTTTGCCGGTTGGCGCAACCGTTTCCGTTGGTTGGGCTGCCGGATGCCATGGAGCCATCGGCGTTTAACGGGCAGCCGATCACGGCGAGCGGCGCGCCTGCGGTGTTTCCATACAATGAAAACATCTGCTGGTAAAACTGGCCGGCGGCGGTGGGCGTGCCGCCGGGCTCAAGCTGCTGCACCACATATTGCTGGAAGTCCTTGCTGGGGACGGTAACGGCGTTGACGATGGGCAGCTCGATGCGGACCCACTCGCTATCGAAGAAAAAAAACAGTTTGTCGTGCTTGATGGGGCCGCCCAGGCTTCCGCCAAAATGATTGACCCTGGTTTGGGGCTTCTGGCCTCCAGCCGCGTCCGTAAAGTAGTCCGCAGCGTTCAGGACGGAGCCGTTCCACAGCTCGTAGAGATTGCCGTGAAACTGGTTGGTGCCGGACTTGGTGACATAGTTGGATTGCGAGGCCCCGTACCGGCCTTGATCCACGGAATAGGAAAGCGTGTTGACCGTCACCTCCGCAATGGAGTTCATGCCCAGCACCAGATTGGTGGAAAGGCCGCTGTTGAGGTTCGTGAGCGGATCGTTGGTCTCCAAGCCATCTACGATATAGCCGTTCGACAGCGCGGGAAGCCCGTTAAATTCGACGTTGCCATACCCGTTGGAGCTGCCGACAAAGTCGTTGCTGCTGCCGGCGGTATTCATCAGGGCGCCCGGGGTGAATTGCAGGGGATAGGTCAGATCACCGCCAGGGTTCGGAAGGTCTTCCAGCGCGTGCGCACTCAGGGTGGTCGAAGTGTTGGCATCGGCCAGGTTGATGAGAGGCGCCTCACTGTTGACTGACACTGTTTGGTTCGAACGCGCCACCTTCAACGTAAAGTTGACCGTCTGCTTCTGTCCCAGGGCGGCCACCACATTGTCGTTAGCCTGGGGCTCGAATCCCTCGGCCTCCACCTTGACCGAATAAGGGCCAGGCTTCAACTGCGGAAAGTTGAAATGACCATCGCTGCCAGTGGTTGCCAGGCGCCGCAGACCGGTTTCGTGATTGACCACAGTGACGGCGGCGCCGGGGACCACCGCGCCGGTGGCGTCGCTAACCTGGCCAAGAATGGCGCTAGTGGTTTCGCCTTGAGGCCATGCTGTTCCCGAAAGAAGGAACGCGGTCACCAAAACAGCCAAAGCACTGCTTCTCATGATCTGCGCCTACGGGGCAAAGCTGGCGCAGCCCTCACCCCGATAGCGCAGTATATCACGATATGTTAACTATGATTAATACAAAGTAGAAAGTGTACTTTCTGCTTCTGAACTCGTCCGCCGAGGCCGGCCGACTTCTTCCACGGTCGACCGGGCATGGATAGCCTACCGAGGGTAATTTGAAAACACGATGTTATCGACCACGAGAAGTATGCCCGACAGACAGAGCACGATTCCGAAAGTACGGTACCAAATGATAAAGGCGGTTCTGCGCTCTGGAGCCAATTTGGCGAGTCGGCGCGATCCCCAAAGCTTAGCCGCCCGATGCGGCATGGCGGCGACAAAGGTCCCGAGCGCTATGGCAATCGCGCTCAATACGAAGTTTGCCGCCATGCAGGTGCCACTGCTTGGAGTTGCGAGCAGTTCCGCCTTCATACTTAGCTCGTGGGAATGTCGGTGCGGTGCCACCAGCCGCCGCCAATCGCTTGAAAGAGCGCGGCGGTATCTGCGTAACGATTCGATTGGGCCTGAACCAGGTTGAGCAGCGCCTGCTGATACGCTTGCTCCGCACTCAGAAGCGCCAGGTAGTTGGCGTAGCCGGCGTCAAGCTGTTTCTTGGTCAAATCAAGGGTAACGCTGGAGGCGTCCTTTGCGGCGCCTGCGGCCTGCAGGGCATCGGCGTCCTGCTGGAGCGCATGAAGGGTATCCGCCACATTCTGAAAGGCAGTCAGGACCGTGCTCCGGTATTGCTCGGCGGCCTGAGTGTAAGCGGCTCTGGCAGCGCGCTCCCGGTGCATGAGCGTGCCCCCGTCAAAGATGGGCTGCGCGATTCCGGCGCCCACATCCCAAACGCCAGTTCCGCCCGCGAACATGTGGGTAAAAATGACAGCCATGCTACCGGCATCGGCGGTCAGCGCGAAGCTGGGGAAGCGGTTCGCGCGCGCAATTCCGATCTGGGCGCTGGCGGAATGGAGGTTCTCCTCGGCTTGGCGTACATCCGGACGCTGTTCCACGAGCTGCGAAGGAAGGCTTAACGGGAGCTCCTGCGGCAGTTGCAGACTCGAAAGCTCAAATTTCTCGGCCAGATCCTGATTGGGGAACCCGCCAGCCAGCATCGCCAGCAGGTCTCGCTGCTGGACCAACTGCTTTAGCAGTGGAGGCAGGGTGGCGACTACTTGCGCGAGTTGCGCTTCCTGCGCCGCCACGTCAAGGTCGCTGGCGTATCCTCTCGTACGCTGTTCCCGCAAAATCTGCAGCATGTTGGTATTGATGGCGATGAGTTCGCGGGTTGCGTCAACCTGTCCCCGCAGGGAAGCCTCCTGAATGGCTCCGGCGACGACGTTGGCGCTCAGCGTGATATGCGTCGCGACCAGAGCGAAACGGGCCTGCTGTTCCTGCGCTTGCAATGACTCCACGGTTCTGCGGTTCAAGCCAAAGACGTCCGGCACGAAAGAGACACTGACTTGAGGCGTGTAGAGGCTGTATGTCAGGGCAGAGGTGCTGGTGACCGGGGAAAGTTCAGCCGACGACTTTGCGTGGGTCGCTGAAAAACCGCCGGTCACGCTGGGATAGTAAGCACCACGTTGCGCCAGCATATTCTCTCTTGCAACGAGCAACGCCGCCTGGGCCGCCTTGAGGTCGGGATTGGCTTTAAGCGAGCGCTCAATCAAATTGTTGAGCGACTGCGAGTGAAACAGCGTCCACCAATCTCCTGGAATGTCGTTCCCATCGACCAGGTGTTGAGCTTCTCCACTTGTGACGTTGCTCGTGCCGGTGGTTGTGGAAATCGGAGCGGGTGTATAACCGCCGACATCAGGGGCCGCCGGCTTTTTGAAATTCGGCCCAACCACGCAACCCGTACTGAGTAGGAATGCAGCGAAGGCGATGAGGCTGGTAAGGCTGGATTTGCGAAGGTGAATCATGCTGGTCGGTTCCTTACGGCTTCCGTCTCATCTGAGTTCCGTTAATGACGCCCGTATTCCCGCGAACTGGTTCTGCCGGTCCGCCTACTGCCGTCGGACTCGGGCCGCGATAGCGCACATTGCCGAGCGGCGCGGGCACACTCGGCCGGGCCACACTTGATGTACGAGCATGTGGTGTGTTGCTGCCGGTTTCGGCCTGAAGGTGCTTGTCTTTTGCAACTCCAGCGGATTTGTTTGGCGCCGGCTGATGGCGAGTCGTGGCGCCTCTCGGAGCAATTGCGCTCTTGGGCGCAGCACAGTGACCTGCCGCCTGCATCAAGCCGACACAGCCTATCGTCAGGAAGAGAATCCAAGCGGGTTTCATAGCAACTCCCCTGATGGCGCATGGGGATGATTGTCGCGGCCCAGGAATATCATTCTCAGCGCAGGCACAGCGAGAAGCAGCATCACCGGACCGACGAGCATGCCGCCCACGATCACGGTGGCAAGCGGACGCTGCACCTGGCTGCCGATACCCGTCGAGATCGCCGCGGGAAGCAGGCCGATACACGCCGAAAGCGACGTCATCAGCAACGGGCGCATGCGGGTGGTGGCGGCGCGGTACATCGCGTCCACCGGCGCTAAGCCGTGGGCCCTTTCCTGGTTGTAAAAGGTGATCATCAGGATGCCATCCATGACGGATACGCCGAAAAGCGAAACAAAGCCGATGGCGGCGGAGATGCTGAAGTTGAGACCGGAGATATAGAGCGCCAGAATGCCACCAACCACGGCGTCAGGGATGCCCGCGAGCGCCAGAATGGAATCGCGAAAGTTATTGAACAGGCTGTAGAGGGCTCCCGCAATCAGGATGAAGCTGATCGGCACGATGATCTCCAGTCGCTTCTTCGCCTCCTGAAGGTCTCCGAACTCACCTGCCCAAACCAACCGGTAGCCGGAGGGCAGGGACACATTCTTCGCAATTCGCTGTTGGGCCTCCTCAACGGTGCCGCCCAGGTCGCGGCCGCGGACACTGAACTTGACCGGGATGAAGCGCTGCACGCTCTCGTGATAAATCCAGGCGGCTCCGGTATCGAGAGTAATCGTGGCCAGTTCGCTCAACGGAATGTAGGCATTGGCGCCGCTGCTGGATTGATACGCGACCTTGATGTTGCGGATTTTGTCGATGTTGTCGCGATATTCCGGAGTGTAACGGACGACCAGATCAAACTGCCGTTCCCCCTCCAGGACCGAGGTCGCCACCGCTCCGCCCAGCGCCGCTTGAACAACGGTGTTGACATCTCCGGAATTGAGGCCGTAACGTGCGGTTTTGGCGCGATCCACCTTGATGTTCAGGTTGGGCTGGCCGAGAACAGGGAAGATTCCGAGGTCGGCGATGCCGCGCACCTGGTTCATCTGGTCCCGGACCTGCTCGGCTAGTTTGGTCAGCATTTCGAGGTTCGGACCAACGATTTTGACCGAATTGACGCCTTTGACGCCCGAGATCCCTTCCTCAATGTTGTCCTCAATGTACTGGGAAAAATTGAAGATGATTCCCGGCAACTCGTTGTTGAATTCCTCCTGCACCTGATCGGTCAATTTCTCCTTGGTCAGACCATGAGGCCACTCGTCAAACGGCTTCAGCGGGGCGAACAATTCGACGTTTGAGAACGGCGAAGCATCGCTACCGTCGTCTGGCCGGCCATGCTGGGAGACTACGGTAAGGACCTCAGGATGTCGCAGGAGGATCTCGCGCATTTTTCGCGAGGCCGCCTCGCCGTCTTCGAGTGAGAGCGTGGTCGGCATGGAGGCGCGAATCCAGAAGTTGCCTTCCTCCAGATGCGGCAGGAATTCGCTGCCAAGCCGCGGCGCAATCAGGAAGAAAGTGCCAAGAGACAAGGCAAGCTCAAGTCCCACTACCAGAACTCGATGGTTCAGGGCAAAACGCAATGCCGGATTGTAGATACGATGCAACGTGCGAACTACGATCGTTTCTGTTTCCTTCAAGTGCTCAGGAAGCAGGAAGGAAGCGATCACGGGCGTGATGGTGAACGTGGCGATCAGCGCCCCCGCCAGCGCGTATCCGTAGGTGCGCGCCATGGGGCCGAAAATCTGACCTTCGACGCCCTGCATGGTGAACAACGGAACAAAACCGGCCACGGTGATGAGCGCCGAGAATAGGACTGCCTTATCCACCTGCATTGCGCTGATCAGAATCAGGCGCAAGCGATCGGTCCATCCGTGGGCAGTTGTAGCATCACCGGGGATTCTCGTTGGATCGAGCCCCCAGGTGCCTCCCGCGAGGCGTTGGAGCATGCCGTTCTTTTCCTCCTGGCTGCGTTGAACATTGCGGAAGATGTTCTCGACGAGGATTACCGCCGAATCGACAATGATGCCAAAATCCACTGCGCCCACCGACAGCAGGTTGGCGCTTTCCCCCATGATGACCAGAAGAATGGTGGCGAAGAATAGTGCGAAGGGAATGTTCAATCCGACAATGACCGCGCTGCGGAGATTGCCCAGGAAAATCCATTGGATCAGGAATACCAACAGGCAGCCGAAAATCAGGTTGTGCAGGACCGTGTGCGTAGTGATGGCGATCAGCGATGACCGATCATAAAAGGGAACCACCCTGACTCCCGGCGGCAGGCTCCCGTCGTGATTCAGCTTGTCGATTTCCTCTTTGACTTTAGGAATCATGTCGGCGGTCTTTTCCGTTCGCCTCATGACTACGATTGCCCCAACCACGTCGTCCTGCTGGTCGCGGCCAAGTATGCCGAGCCTTGGGCGGAAGCCAACCGAAACGTTTCCAATATCCTTCATTAATACCGGGACGCCATTGACCTGGGTCAGGACCACATTCTCGATGTCATCGACCCTGTAACCCTGGGCCAGATCGTCACTGCCGCCGTCATCGATCAGGCCGACTCCCCGAATGTTGATGGACTGCTGGCCGATGCGAATCTCGCGGCCGCCCACGTTGATATTGGCGTTGCCCAGCGCATTCACGATCTGGGGAACGGTGATGCTGTAGGCTTCCAACTTGTGCGGGTCCACCGCGACCTGGAATTCCTTCGTGGGACCGCCCCAACTGTTGACGGCGGCGATGCCGGGGATAGTCAACAGCCGGCGCAGGACAATCCAATCCTCCACCGTGCGCAGGTTGGTGATTCCAAAGTGCTCCGGGCCGACGACCTGATAACGATAAATTTCCCCGGTGGAGCTATTCGCCTGAATATTTGGAACCTGGCCGCCGGGCAGGTTCACATTCTGCTGCATCGCGATCGAAGCCTGGGCGAAGGCGAAGTTGTAATCCACGCCATACTTGAAGGTGACGCGAACAAAGGACAAGCCATAGAACGAGGTGGAACGAATGATGTCAATGCCGGGCGTGGAGTAGAGCCCAATTTCCGTAGGGCGCGTATAGTAGCGTTCCATCTCCTCGGCAGAGAGGCCCGGCGCCTGTGCGGTGATTTCCAAGATTACGGGCGTTGGATTGGGATAAGCCTCAATGTTGAGTTGCTTGAACGCAACCAGCCCGGCGCCGGCAAACAACAGCAGGCCAAGCACCACAATTGCGCGGCGGCTGAGGCAGAATGCGATCAAGGCTTTAAACATGGAGGCTCGTGTTTTGCTGTGATGAAAGAGGCATTCAATCTAGTCGCTGGGCGGCGCCTGCAACATGTTGCTTAGAAACACGGCGCCATCCGCTACGACCTGCTCTCCGGGCTGCAATCCCTCGATCACCTGAACCCGGTCGTCGTAGCGAAGGCCGATCTTGATGATTCTTTGCGAGAAATGATGGCGATCAGTGGTTACCCAGGCCGTCATTGTGCCGTCGGCCTCGCGCACCACGCCATTTTCCGGTATGGCGGCGGCTTCGACCGGGTCATGGACGCGGATGATGAAGTTGGCGAGCAATCCCGGACGCAGCTCATTGTGGGGGTCCGCGATTTCGGAGCGGATGGTTTCCCGATGAGTGTTCGGATCAACCGTCGCATAAATCTTTGACACTTTGCCTTTGAACACCCGGCCCGGATAGGCCATTACGCTGACCTGAACCGGCTGGCCCAAACGAAAATATGAGAGTTCGCTTTCGCTGACGCTGGCCAGCATCCATTTGGCCGTGACATCGGCGACCGAGTAAGGCGCGGGAGTATTTCCCGGCTGCACGAAGAATCCGGCTGGCGCATTGAAGGACGTGACCTGGCCGGAAATGGGGCTACGCACGACCAGCGCCGGATCAGTTTTGCGCGAGGCAATCATTTGATCGATCTCGGAGTCTGTCTTGCCAAAGACCAGGACCGCATCTCGCGCGGCTTTCAGAGCGCCTTCCGCGGTCTGTTGGTCGGAAGTCGCCTGTTCCTTTTCCCGTTCGGAAACGCCGGCCAAACCCTGAACCCGCGCCAGTTCCTTGTTGGTCAGGTCGTACGTCGCCGCTGCGCCGATGAGCGTTGACTCGGCCTGGATGAGGTCGGGGCTCTTGATGGTGTAAAGGGGCTGCGACTTTTGAACTTTGGCGCCAAGTTCAACAAAGGCTTTGATGATGGTTCCCTGGTACGCCGGAAAGACCTGGACTGACAGGTCGTCGTCAAAATCAATGCTGCCTACTGCTTCCTTTTCGATGGGGAACTTATAGGTCCCCACCGGTTCAATTTTGATGGAGTTCAGTTGGCTCGGCGACAGGTCCAAGCTGGTTGCTGGCATGGATGGATTGGACTTCGCTCCCGGCTCCTGCGGTTTATCCGTGCCTTCGGCCTGACCACGGCTGCAACCGGATTCCAGAAGTCCCATTGCGATAACGATTGCCACGGCGGCCACAAACACCCCGCGAAATCTCTTGCTGATGAAACTTAGGATTTGCATACTTTTCCAGAGATCCGCAACAGTTGCACGGAAGCGGTGCTGGCAGTAACAACAAGTCAGTATGTTCGGAGTCCAGGAGAAAGTGAATCCTATCTTTGAGATTCAAGCGTTATCTTTCGACCGGCAGCCTATCTTTCGGCCAGCCAACGCAAATGCGGTTTAATGACAGCTGGGAATGGAGCAGTATTAGAGAATCATGAAAGACCTGTTGTCCATCTATGCGCCCGCGAACCGCAACCGACTGATTCTGGTTGCAGGGTTTCTCATAGCGGCAATTGCGGTGGTTGACTGGGCGACGAAGCCCTATTTTTCCCTTGGCTTTCTCTACTTGTTTCCCATCATGATGGTCGGCGGGTTTCTGTCCCGAACCCAGATTGTCGGAGTTGCTCTTGCCTGCGCCGTTCTTCAGGAAGCCTTCAGCAACTTGCCGGAAAATGAAGCCGTTATTCGGCTGTTATTCAGTTCGGCGGGATTTGTGGGGACGGGACTTTTCATCTCGGAACTGACTCGCAATCGCCGCATGGTAATGACGCACGTCGATGAACTCGAAGGTCAGATCAAATTGCGCCAAGACGCCGAGGAACAATTGCGCTCTCTGGTCGAGAGTAGTCCAGCGGCAATCGTCACGATTGACTCGGAAGGGAAAGTTCTTCTGGCAAACGAAGCGGCCCATCACCTGCTCGCGCCCGGTGGCGCCCCCTTGCAGGGTCAGGCAATCAGTTCATATCTTCCGGCGCTGAAGACCGTCGTAAGGAACCAACCCTCCCGTTCCTTTCGGACTACGTTGCAGTGCCGGGGTCAAAGGAACGACGGGGAGGTCTTTCTGGCCGGCGTCTGGTTTTCCACCTACAGCACCATATCCGGCCCGCGCCTGGCAGCAATTGTGGTAGACCTTTCGGAAGACCTGCGGACGCGCGAGGATCTGAGCCTTGATTACCTGCTGAAGAACTCGAGAATTCTGATGAGTGCGGTGGCCCATGAAATTCGCAATCTGTGCGGCGCTGCTCTGGTGGTGCACAAGAACCTTTCGCAGGTTACGCACCTTGAGTCGAACGAGGACTTCAAGGCACTGGGAAGCTTGGTGCAGAGCCTCGGGAGGATTTCCGCGCTTGAGCTGGGTTCGACTGCAAGTTCGAATGCAGAGGTGGTCGAACTGATGTCCCTGCTGGACGAATTTCGAATACTTATCGAAAGTGCCTATCATGAATCCGGGATCGATTTGGTTTGGAATATTCCGGAATCACTGCCTTTGGTGTGGGCAGACAGATACGGATTGATTCAGGTATTCCTGAACCTGGCCAAGAACAGCCAGCGGGCCATGATGTCCACCGCCACGAAGCAGCTTCGAATTTCCGCGCGCGAGGAAAGCGGGGCCGTCTTGATTCGGTTTGAAGACACCGGGACGGGCATCGCTGCGCCCGAAAATCTCTTCCGGCCTTTCCTGCGCGGCGCTGAATCCACCGGCCTGGGGCTGTACATTTCCCGGGCAATCATGCGCAGCTTTGGCGGTGAGCTTGAATACGAACCGAGGCCGGAAGGTTGCTGCTTCGCTTTGGTATTGCCTTTGCAGGCGGCTGCGGAGGAGGCGATAGCGGATGCCTGAAACGCCGGAAAAGACGATTCGAATTTTGCTGTTGGACGATCATGCCCTGTTCCGGGAAAGTGTTTGCCGGCTGCTTGCCGCAGAGCCGGGATTTGAGGTTGCCGCTCACTGCGGGATGATTCCAGAGGCGTTGCAGATCCTGCGGCAGAAAGCGATTGATGTGGTGCTCCTCGACTTCGATCTTGGAGAGCGAGATGGCCGGGAGTTCCTTCGATTGGCAAAGGCGCAAGGGTTCAATGGTAGGGTCTTGGTAGTGACCGCAGGCCTGGCGGAGGGCGCCGCAGCGGAGTTGATACGTTCGGGAATTTCAGGGATATTCCCGAAACATGAATCGGCGGCATTGCTCGCGCGCGGAATCCGCGACGTGGTGGCGGGCAAAGTGTGGCTGGATCAGGACCAGCTTCAGATTGCCCTCAAGGCTGAAGCCGCAACTCCGCCTGGCGACAGATCAAAGGCATTCACCGCGAGGGAGCGTCAGGTGCTTTCCTGCGTGTTCGATGGCCTCGCAAACAAGGAAATTGCCGATCGAATCGGGGTTTCCGAGAGTTCGGTAAAAGCCACGTTGCAGCAACTCTTCTCCAAGACCGGCGTCCGTACCCGCAGTCAACTGGTGCGCATAGTCCTGGAGCGGCATCGCGACCAAATCTGACCGGCTCAGGCCCGAACCGCGTTCTCTTTCTTAACGATTCGCAAGCCTCCGCCAATTTTCCACGCGAAGGCAGAAGATGCGGACCAGACCGCTCGGCGCACTCCATGTTCGCCTGTGACACAGATCACACGCTGTCGGCTGGCTGCCGAAGTAGTCTGAACATATAAGCAATAAAACTTGTGGAGAGGTACTCCCGAGATATCGAATGAGAACGAGTGTTCGGAGGTAGCGGAGGCAAGACACCATGCCAGCTTATGGCATGGTGAGGACTAAACAGGAGGATTCCATCCAATTCATCCATCGGGTCGATTTTTTTCTCACGATCTTATTTCTTCTGCTTTGGGTATGTCCTGCCACTAGCGGCTCCAATCAGCCGCCATCGGACTTCGCTTACACCAACGACACAGCGATCTACACCAAAGGCGTGCCGATTCCGGTTAACCAACCGGCTCGTACCGGCAGTGCGGGAACAACGTACACCGTGAGTCCGGCCCTTCCGGCAGGTCTGAGCCTGAATCCAGGCACGGGAGTCATCAGCGGTACGCCCACTACGGCGACGCCTACAGGCGCCTATGCTGTGACGGCCTCAGATGCGGCTGGCAGCAGATTTGCAACACTGTTCATCACAGTGCTTGCGGCCACCCCGGTGCAGCCTTTGCCCAATCTGGGCCAACAGATCACGCCTCTGGCACCTGAGCACTCCCGCTTTGAGCCTCTGAATCCGGAACTGCCCGACATGCCGGGTTGGCTCGCCGGACAGGCGGTTACCACGGTAGTCAGCCCGGATGGCAAGACCCTGCTTGTCCTGACCAGCGGATATAACCGCGTCTACGAAGCCACTGGTTTCAAGTGGCCGGACTCGAAAGAGTATGTGTTCATCTATGACATCTCGAAATACACTCCGGTCAAGAAGCAAGTGGTGCAGATTCCAAACACCTACAACGGGATTGTCTTTGACCCATCAGGCAAGGCCTTCTACGTTTCCGGAGGCAGAGGTGATTTCCCCTTTGACAAGTTGGGCAAAGTGACCGGCGCCGGTGAAGGCGACAACGTCCACGTCTTCACCCTGAACGCCGGAACCTGGAAGGAGGAGTCCGAGCTGCTGCTGGGCCACCACGCGGGCGTGGGGCTTTATACGCCCGACGATGGAATGGTCCCCATCAACAGCCAGGTCTTCGTGCAGCCTTGCGCTGCCGGCGTGGACATCTCTAAGGATGGCAAGACCCTGGTTGTGGCAAATTACTACAACGATTCGATCACGGTGTTCAACGGCGGTCTGGGCAACTGGTCGAAAGGCATGGAACTCGACCTGCGACCGGGTAAAAGCAACGCCGCGCAGGCCGGCATACCCGGCGGCGAATATCCGTTTTGGGTAGTCGTAAAAGGCAGCGGCCCGGGTGCTACTGCATACGTGTCGAGCATTCGCGACCGCGAGATCGTTGTGGTGAATCTGGGGGGAGCGCCGGCGGTTACAGCCCGCATCCCCGTCAAGGGCCAGCCGACCAAGATGATACTGAATGGGAGCCAGTCGCTCCTGTATGCCGTCGAAGACCAGTCAGACACGATTGACGTGATCGACACGGCAAACAACGCGATTCTCGAAACCATTCCGGCAATCGCACCCGCGTCCGCCATACCCGCCTCGCTGGCGCAATACCGCGGTGCGAACCCCAATAGCCTGACGCTTTCGCCGGATGAGACGCAACTCTATGTGACCAATGGGAACCTGAATTCCGTCGTGGTGGTGGCGCTGACCGGAGCGAATCGCGGCGACCAAGTGGTCGGCTTGATTCCCACCGGCTGGTATCCGACCTCCATCAGCTTCAGCGCGGATGGTAACTGGGTGTACGTAGTTAATGGGAAATCTCCGACCGGGCCTAATCCCCGCATGTGCTACAGCTCAGCACCCGCGTCCGTGCACAAGAATTGCTTCCTGGCAAATCAATACAATCCCCAGTTGATCAAAGCCGGGTTCCAGAGTTTTCCGCGCCCCGATTCGGCCCAACTTGCCATGCTGACCGCGCAGGTGGTGGTGAACAACCGGTTCTCCAGCACGGAAGGCGACAAGGACGCCGCAATCATGGCGGCCGTGCGCAAAGGAGTTCAGCACGTTATTTTTATCATCAAGGAGAACCGGACATACGACCAGGTTCTGGGCGACCTGGAGATCGGCAACGGCGATCCTGCCTTGGCTGAATTTGGACAGGCGCTCACGCCGAATCTCCATGTTCTGGCGCGTACCTTCGTCACGCTGGACAACTTCCTCGACTCGGCCGAAACCAGCAACGACGGCTGGCCGTGGACCACTTCAGCCCGGGCGCCCGAGGTGATCGAACGTCAGTTTCCGGTGGCCTACGGAGGGCGCGGGCTCAGCCTGGATTCGGAGGGCGTGAACCGCAATGTGAACGTCGCCATTCCCACCCTGGCCAGGCGCCGGGCCGCCGATCCGCTTACCCCGGACGATCCCGACGTGCTGCCCGGCCAGACCAACGTGGCCGCGCCGGACGGGCCGGACAACGAAATCAATACCGGTTATTTGTGGGACTCCGCGTTGCGCGCCAATCTTACCGTCCGCAGCTACGGTTTCTTTGTTGACACTACCCTCTATCCGGTAAGGCCCCCGAAAGGGAGCGGCGTGAAGCCGATTCCCCTGGATCGGAACCCGTTCGCAACCCATACTACCGTAGCCTTCTCTTCGAGTGCTTCTCTCACTCCTTACACTGATCCGTATTATCGCGGTTTCGACAACCAGTTTCCTGATTATTACCGCTACACGGAGTGGGCGCGCGATTTCGATGCCAACTACGCCCAAGGACAACTGCCCGCGCTTAGCCTGGTGCGCCTGATGCACGATCACACTGGAAATTTCGCGGACGCGATTGACGGCGTGAACACTCCGGAGCTGCAGCAAGCTGATAACGACTATGCCGTAGGCCTGCTGGTGCAGAAGATCGCCAACAGCATCTATGCGAGCAATACTCTTATTTTTGTCGTCGAGGACGATTCGCAGGATGCCGGCGACCACGTCGACTCGCACCGCAGCGTCGCGTTTGTGGCGGGCGCTTACGTCAAGCAAAAGACGCTGGTATCATCGCCGTACAACACCATCAGCTTAGTGCGTACCATCGAAGAGGTCCTGGGCTTGCCGCCGATGAACCTGAACGATGCGCTGGCGCGGCCCATGGCGGACATCTTCAACACCACGCCGAGTTCGTGGAGCTTCAGCGCCGCGCCGTCGGCGATGCTCTACGGTACGGCGCTGCCGCTGCCGGCCAAACCCGTTGGCCTGATCGTGCCGAGGCCGACGCACAGCGCGGCGTACTGGGCGCGGGTGACGAAGGGAATGGACTTCACTTCCGAAGACCGCATGGACTTTGCTGACTACAACCGCATTCTCTGGAAGGGGCTGATGGGCAACCAGCCTTATCCGGCTACCGCGAGCGGAATTGACCTTCGACAGAACCGCGGAGAAC
The DNA here is from genome assembly GCA_049521535.1 of Terriglobales bacterium. Classification (GTDB taxonomy): domain Bacteria; phylum Acidobacteriota; class Terriglobia; order Terriglobales; family Acidobacteriaceae; genus CAZUCM01. The sequence continues at coordinate 17,353 of JBEKOS010000015.1, forward strand.
TTCTCGCGGGTTACCAGCGTTCCAGGAGAAACAAAGCGACCGACGAGCAATCGGCCAGCAAGCGGGCCGATTCATCCGTTCGCTGATCGATTTGGAGACCACGAGGCAGGGGCGCGCGAATCCTCCGTCTGCCTTCCTACCAGCGAGTTTCCCGGCTCTGGCTTACGGACTGTCCCTTAGATCAAAGGCACTAAGTATTTCCACCGTGTCTGTTGCCGACGGTCACCCACGGAAATGGCTGCGTCACATCGCGGCCATCACTTCCTACCTGCCAGCGACAAGCGGGAGTTTGCGGATTTCGCCGGCGCGGCGCAGGTTGCGATGGCTTCTTTCATCAGTTTTACATCGAGGAGATTGACCTTGCCGTCCCCATTCAGATCGGAGCCGCATAACTCGCACGGTTTCCCCAGGTTGGATTCCAGGATTTTCAAGTCCTCGTCGTTAACCACGCCGTCGCGATTCAGGTCGGCACGCCGGCAGAGGCCGATGCAATCCGTGCCCAGATTCTCCACCACAGTTAGGACATCGTGTTCATCGGTGGTAGCGCTGTCGTCGAAATCCCAGACACTGGGCCCGCTGCCGAAAAACTGGAGCACGCCAGCGAGGTCAAACTGGTTTACCCGTTTGTCGAGGTTTCCGTCCCCGGAACAAGCGGTCTCCGATTCGAGTTGAGTTTTCAGGGCAGACTGCAGGGACTTGAATTCGGGATGGAGCGCTTCCGGCACGCAATCGATCGGACTCTTCCCGTCGCCCGGCGGGCAGGCGAGATTGTAGGGGCCATTATCGACGCCCGCAGGATTGGTTTTGGTCGGGGTTATGTCGTAGAACTCCGTTACCTTGGTTCGTTCGAAGGGCGGAAATTCATAGCAGGGTTGCGCCGGATCGGTGCATAGGGGTTTCTTACAGTCAGCAAATTCCAATTCCACGTACTTGTAAGTTGAGTTCCGCTCGGCCCACTGGTTTACCGGCACAAGTGCGGTGGTGCGCGGATTCAGAGTGCTGTTAAGGGCCTGGACCGCGCAGCAGGAACTCCAGGACTGCTTATAAGAGTGGATGTCCGGGTTGGGAAACTGCAGCGGGCGCGCGTCGGTATCATCGGGTGGTCCAAACCAGACGCCGCTGTTCTCCTGCTCACAGAATGCGCGGTGATTGAACAAAACGTCGACGCAGGTTCCGCCGTCGATATTGGTGTTTACGCCATCCTTCCGGGTAATCATTCCGCCGAGCACGCAAGGCCAACTGCGGGTTTGGTTGTTCGTGGGCAGCTCGAAGGTGCCGGGGCCAAGCTCAGTGAAATTGAGGGTTCGGGTTTCGTCATGGTGCGGGTCGGTGAGGTGAATCAACATGGGCTTGCTGTCCAGCGCATGGGCGGGAGCAACGATCTGGTTCACGTCGACCCCGGCGATCTCGCCGAAAAGTTGGAACAGGTCCACGCCGTTGATCATATGATTGTCGATCCGTCCGGTGGCGCCCTGCACCAGGCTTCCGGCCACCATCAGCGGGACCCAGACTCCGGTCTGGTAGACGGTTCCCTTTGATCGCGCAGGGTTGAAATCGTCCTCCACCAAAGTGGCGAACTGGCCGTTATCACCGATAACGACAAGCATCGTACCGCTTTCTTCCAGTTGCGGGATGTGCCGGTGGCCGAACTTGTCGGTTACGGTTTGTATGACACCATTGCTGTCGAGCGTCGCCAGTCCCATTCCCTGGAGCACGCGGCCAATGTCTGCGTCCATGTTGGCCATCATGGAGTTGGCGATCTTCCACTGGTCAACCCTGGGCTGATCTTCGCCCTGGGTCAGGGCCTGGCATTTCAGCTCGTTCACATCAGCGGACGAGTCTACCGGCTGCTGGAAGGGCGTGTGCTCGATGCTGTAGGCAAGGGTGAGCATCCGCGGCCCCTTCTGTGCTTTCCACCAGTTGACAGCAGCATCGCCCTGGGACGGAGTCTGATGAATCCGCGAAATCTCAGGCTGCACCGTGCATCGACCGGGGCCCTCGTTTTGCGGGAGCGGGCCCAGGCTGATTACGTTAGGCCATACGAAGTAGGAATTCGTTCGCTCGAAGTCCAGCTCATCCGGGGCCTCAGGCATGCATTCCCTGCCCGCCTGGAAGAGCCCGCCTGAGTCCAGGCAAGCTTTGCCATCGCTTACCTCGTGGCAGACCGTCTTGCTTTGATAGCATGCACCGCTGGAGCCGGACTGGTCGAAACCACACGCAAACTTGCCGGTTTCGGCACCCTCGGCTCCGTTTCCGGCTGTTGTATCGATGGCACCGGGACTGGCGCCGTTATAACCGTTGAAATAGTTCCAGCCGAGCGCGGCGGGCGAGCAACTGCCAATCGGGTTGGCAACTCCCAGATGAAATTTGCCCATGAGGGCGCTCGTATATCCCACCTGCGCAAGTACCCGGGGGATGGTGGTCTCGTAGGGCGACACTTGAGAGGAAGGCAGCATGTTGTCGATTAGCGCGCTGGTAACGCCGGTGCGCATCGGATAACGCCCGGTGAAAAAGCTGGCGCGACTGGGAGAGCATTCCGGCATTACCCAGGTGTTGCCAAACATCACGCCCGAGAGGGCAATCGCATCAATATTCGGCAGGCTAGGTGGAGGCAACGTCTCGCCAGTTTCCCTGATGTAGCGGCTCCAAAGACGGTCATTTCATCAATGCCCACGTCGTCCATGATGATGAAGACGATATCTCGCGGGCGTTTCTTCTCACTCGCGGAGCCATGGCTAACTGTGGCAGCAGCGGGACTGAGGTTTGCGGTTTGAGACCATGCTGGCACACCCGTCAATGTGAGCAACAACACAGCACTCAGACTGGACACAGCGACAAGTCGCTTCATAACACCCTTCCTGGACGTTTTCGAAAGCCCGCGAATATCCATAATGACTATTGCAGCAGGCGTGCTCAGTACTTGGGACGCTCGCCACTCTCGATGCGCGAGAGCACCACGCGACCGGAGAGAACACCTTGTCTGCTAAACACCAAGTGTCAAAACTTTTACGTAATTATACACGATCTGAAGGCAGATAACAGTTTTAATCAGGAGCGCCTCTTGCTTTGGTGCTGAAGTCTGCGACGAAGCGGTGTTGCCGGCGTCGTGCTGGCTTCCAGCTACGGCCTGCTGCTACCTCCATCGGAACCTTGCTTGCCGCCGTCCAGCGCTTGACGGATCGTAGACGCAAGGGTCGTAAGGGTAAACGGCTTCTGCAGGTAAGCGGCCGCGGGTCCCAGACCGTTCACGCTTGCGGTGCGCTCGGCGTATCCGGACATGTAGATGACTCTGGTCTCGGGATGTTCGCCGGTAATTTTTTCGGCCAATTCCTTGCCGCCCATTCCCGGCATGACCAGGTCAGTGAGCAGCAATTCTACGCGCACACCGGGGGTATTGGTTGCGCGCAAGGCCTCCAAATCGTTGCTCGCTGGCAGAACCGTGTAGCCTTTGGACTGGAGGAATTCCATCGTGGCGATGCGCACTGCCAACTCGTCTTCCACCAGCAGGATCGTCTCAGTGCCGCCCACTTCCGCCGCCTCCGGTAGGACAGCCACGGTCGCCTCGCTCTCGATTTCAGCGCAAGGAAGATAAACCTTGAAGGTAGATCCTTTGCCGGGTTCGCTATAAACCCAAAGAAATCCGCCGGTTTGCTTTACGATCCCAAAGACGGTCGCGAGACCCAGGCCGGTGCCTTTCCCCGGCTCGTTGGTGGAGAAAAAAGGCTCGAAGATCCGGGCTTGTGTGGCTGCATCCATTCCTTCGCCCGTATCCGACACCGACAACATTACATATTCCCCCGGCGCCGGCGGGGTGCCGTGTCCCTGAAAGTATTTTCCGTCGAGAAGCAGCCGGCTGGTTTCAAGCGCCAATTCGCCGCCATTCGGCATGGCATCGCGTGCATTCACCACCAGGTTCATGATGACCTGCTCGAGCTGGGTCTTGTCGGAATATACGGGGCATTCCCGCCCGGTGGTGCTCAACAGGAGCTTTACGTCCTCGCCCAGCATTGCGGGCAGCATCTTGCACAAGTCTGCAACCAGCTCGTTGAAATTCAGGACCCTGAGGTCCAGCATTTGCTTTCGACTGAACGCGAGCAACTGCCGGGTGAGCGCGGCGGCTTTGTCTACGGCGCCCCGAATGTGACCGAGATATTCCGCGCTCTTCTGTGGATTTTCCGCGTTTCTGCCAATCAACTCGGCAAAACTGCCGATCACCATGAGCAGATTATTGAAATCATGCGCCACCCCACCGGCCAGCCGGCCGATGGCCTCCATCTTCTGCGCCTGCCGGAACTGCTGCTCCAATTTCCGCTCCTCGGTGACGTCATGTGCGAGGACCAACTTGGCTTCGGCGCCGCCGAAATCGATGGTCTCGGAACTGATTTCGACCTCGATGATATTCCCGTCTTTTTTCCGGTGCTTCCAGGGCTCCTGAAACCATTTTGTGGGTCCGCTGCGCGCCTGAACGTTAAGGTATTCCAGCAGGCGATTGACCTCCTCAGCCGGCCGGATGTCGGCCAGGGTCATTGCCAGAAACTCTTCCTGTGAGTACCCATAATGCTCAATTGCGGCGGTATTTACGGCAAGGAATCGAAGCGTCTGCTGGTCATAAACCCACATAGGCTGCGGGTTGGCCTGAAACAGCAGCCGATATTTTTCTTCCGAAGCGCGTACCTCTCTTTCCGCGCGGTCCCGCTCCTGCTGAATCTTGAGCCGCTCTCGAGCACGGCGGACAGCGACGGGGAGACGTGCGAGCTTATCCTTCAGGATGTAGTCATCCACGCCCGCCTTAAGGCATTCGATCGCGCGCTCCTCGCCGAGGCTGCCGGTGACCAGGACGAAGGGCGTGACGTCGCCCGTGCTGCGCAACCAGAGTATGGCCTCGAGTCCAGTCCAATCCGGAAGCCGATAATCACCAAGAATGATGTCGTAGGCCTGCGACTCAATCTTCTCCTTGAAGTCGTGGGCGTTGCGCACAATGTCGGCGTCGAGGTCGAAGCCGGCGCTCTTGAGGGAGTGGACGACCAGCTTCGCATCGGCTGAGCTGTCCTCGAGCACCAGCGCCCGGAGTGGTTCCCCTTTAATCGGTGTTTTTTCCATGACTTAGCCTTGTACAGCCGATCGCGGATCAAGAATAGGATTACACTGACTTGCGCGAATTGCGCAAGAAAGGAACGTTTTTCGGCCTTGTTTGATTGAATCCCTGTTGTTCTGGTTCCTGATCAGGTCCCGGTTGCGGAATCAACTATTCCCGATTCGCGCCGGGGAATAAGATTCGGACCCAGCCAGTATGCCGCGATGCGACGAACCACATCGCGGAACTCGTCAAAATCCACGGGTTTCTGCACATAACCGCTGGCGCCCAACTCGTAGCTCTGAACCACGTCACGCTCCTGATTGGATGAACTTAGAACCACAACCGGTAGCGTGCGCGTTCGCGCGTCAGCCCGAATTGCCTTCAAAACCTCAAACCCGTTGACTTTCGGCAATTTCAAGTCGAGGAGCACCAGTCCCAATCGGGAACGGCTACTTTCGCCATTTGCGCGTTCGTCAAACAAAAACTCCAGCGCCTCTTGTCCATCCCGCACCACATGGACCTGGTGTCCGGCGTGCTGTTCCTTCATCACATGCAAGGCCAGTCTCACATCGGCCAGATTGTCTTCAATGAGCAATACTTCGGCGTCCGCCTTCAAGCGCTCCTCCCCGCCACTCGCAAGCCCTCTCCCGGAGTCAAGGTAAAAAAGAAAGCGGCTCCTACCCCCGGTGCAGCTTGCGCCCAGATACTGCCGCCGTGCTTCAAGACTATTCTCTGGACCGTCGCCAAACCCACGCCGGTACCTTCAAATTCATCCTGCAGATGGAGCCGCTGAAAAACGCCGAAGAGCTTGTCGGCATATTTTACGTCGAAGCCCACACCGTTGTCGCGGACGAAGAACACTGCCTGACCGGGCGATACGCTTGGCGGCAGATCAGGAGCTGGCGCTTCCCGTGCCCCGACCTCGATGACCGCCTGCTCCCTGGTGCGGGTGAACTTCACAGCGTTAGCGAGCAAGTTCATCCAGGCCTGGCGCAACAACGCGGCATCACCGTCGACGATGGGCAGTGGACCAACGAGCCACTGGATTGTGCGCGTGCCGGCTTCTCTATCCAATTCGCTGATAATGTCTCCCACGAGGACGTCCAGCGCAACCGGCTGGCGGTTGAGTTCCTGCCGGCCGAGGCGGGAAAAGTTCAGGAGGGTATCGACCAGTTTTCCCATGTGGCGAGTGCCGTTGCGAATAAGGTCCAGGTATTCACGCTGCTCGTCACTAAGCGATTCGGAGATCTCATCCAGGAGAATCCGGGAGAAGCCGTCGATCTGCCGCAGCGGCGCCCGCAGGTCGTGCGAAACCGAGTAGCTGAAAGCCTCCAGTTCGCGGTTGCTGGCGGCCAGTTCGACCACCCTGGCTTGCAATTCCGCATTCAGCTTGTGGATCTCTTCTTCAATCCTCTTTCTCTCGGTAAAATCGCGCGTGACTTTCGAAAAGCCCAGCAATTCACCGCCTCCTGAGTGGACGGGCGCGATCACCACGTTGGCCCAGAAGCGAGATCCATCCTTTCGAACCCGCCATCCTTCGGCTTCTGCGTGTCCCTGGGAAGCGGCAGCTTTCAATTCAGCGTCAGGCTTGCCCTGCGCGATATCCTCCGCCGTATAGAACCGGGAAAAATGCTGGCCCATGATTTCTTCGGCGTGGTAGCCTTTGATGCGCTCCGCCCCGGCATTCCAACTCGCCACTCGTCCGCCGGGGTCCAGCATGAAAATGGCGTAGTCTTTCACGCCCTCCACGAGAAGCCGGAGACCCTCCTCGCTGGTGCGCAGCGCCGACTCCATTCGCTTGCGTTCGGTAATATCTGTCAACACGCCCGCCATTCGAATGGGCTTGCCCTGCTCGTCGCGGAAGGCCTCTCCCCTGGCGGAAATCCACCGCTCGACCTGGTCCGCGCGCACGATGCGGCATTCAAATTCGAGGTGACCGGTTTGAAATGCCACCGCAAACCGTTCGATCACCTGCTCGCGGTCCTCGGGAACTACGTGGCCCAAGAACCTCTTCTGGCCCCAGTCGGGTAGAAGGGAGTCGTATCCAAAGATCCGGTCGTGCTGGAGCGTGCGCCATGCCTGGTCCGCGATCAGGTCCAGATCCCACACCCCTACCTCGCCGGACTTCGAGGCGAGGGTAAGCCTCTGCTCGCTCTGCCTTAACGTCTCTTCCAGAATTTTGCGCTCAGTAACGTCCCGAATGGCGGCAGTAACCAGCAGACCCTCCGGTGTTGTCAACGGACTGAGACTGATCTCGACCGGGAACTCGGTGCCGTCCTTTCTCGCTCCGAAAAGTTCGAGGCCCGCTCCCATTGGCCGCACACGCGGTTCGGTGAAGAAGGCCTCGCGGTGGCGCGGGTGGAGTTTTGCAAAGCGGGAGGGGATGAGACGCTCAATCGGGCCGCCCAACAATTCCTGCCGGCTGTACCCGAAGATCTTTTCGGTTTGCGAGTTAACGAGCACGATTTCGCCGGACTCGTTGACGATCACCATCGCATCCGGCGCCGACTCCAGCAAGTCGCGAAACGGTTCTTGAAGTCCAACGCGATTACTCATACATCAATCCATTCGTGATCTGGCGAACTGTGAATTGCCATTGAAAAGCTGCGCGTCGCCCTCCTCTCACAATGCTCAGATATTTTTATGATTCAGGAATTCTTGCCCACACCGAATTGTTTCAGCTTTGTATACAGGGTACTTCTGGGAACGGCCAGGCGCAAGGCTGCGCGATCGACGTTTCCGTTTTCAGCCTTGAGAACAGCCAGAATATGTTGCCGTTCCACTTCCGCCAGCGTCAAATCGGCTCCCACGGGTGGCGCGCTCTCCGCTGCTTTGGGGATGCGTTCAAAGTCGAGTGCGGTTGCCTGCACGACGTTGCCCTCAGCAAGCAAAGCTGCTCTTTCCAGCACGTTGCGCAATTCGCGAATATTGCCCGGCCAGGAGTAAGTCTCGAGCGCCTTCAGAGCCTCGCCGGACAAGCTCATGGGACGGCGGCCAATGTCCGTGCTCAACTGCTGCAGGAACTGCGTGGCGATTATGGGAATGTCTTCGACCCGCTCACGCAACGAGGGGATACGCAACCGGACTGTATTGATGCGAAAATACAGGTCGCTGCGGAATTTGCCGGAATGCACAAGTTGCGCCAAGTCCTGATGCGTGGCGGCTATCACGTGCACATCGACTGACCGTTCGCGCACCTCACCCAGGCGGTGGAAGCGCTTCTCTTCCAGCACCTTCAGCAGCTTGGGCTGAATCTGGAGGTCCATGTCGCCGATTTCGTCCAGGAAGACGATGCCGCGGTCGGCAGCCTCCAG
>JBEKOS010000016.1:0-19813 GCA_049521535.1 Terriglobales bacterium
CGCGCGGCAGCACTGCTTCATAATTCGGGAACTGGCCAGTCAGTTTGCGGCTGGTCAGCAGGCGATTACCGATACGGAAGAACAGGGTAGACTCGTCCTCTGCGAATTCAATGGCTTCAGCCTCCGTATTCTGCAGCAGTCCTAACAGTTCGTGCATCGCCTTCTTGGGGATTAAAGGACGCCGTTCGCCTGATACCGCAAGCTTTTCAGTTGTATTCTCGATGTGCGCCAAGCGGTGTCCATCGGTTGCCACCATGGCGATGGCTTCTGGTTTCAGCACCAACAGCGCGCCATTCAGGGTGTAGCGCGATTCTTCGCTGGAGATGGCAAAGATCGTCTTTTGAATCATGGTGTGCAATGTCTTAGCCGGAATATTGAGGCCTCCGACGGTTGGAAATTCCGGAAGCGCGGGGAAATTGGCGCGAGCCATGCCAACCATCTTGGTGGTGGAGCGGCCGGCACGAATGCTTACCCAATGATTCTCCAACAGCTTGAGCGTAATCGAGACGTCAGGCAGCAATTTAACGTAATCAAAAAGCTTACGAGCAGGAACCGTACAGGCGCCTTCCTTTTTTACCTCAGCTCGACACGAAGTTCGCAGGCTCAAGTCCAAATCGGTAGCAGTGACGGCAAGTGCATCTCCGGCAGCCTCAAACAAGAAATTCGAAAGAATCGGGATGGTGGTCTTACGCTCAATCACACCTTGTGTGGCTGTGAGTTCCCGTACGAGTTCGTTTCTATTGACAGTAATTTCCATGACGACTCTCCGCCCCTGCAGCTTAATTTGTTCAGCCGGAGGGGTCCCGGCAACACCAACGACTGGTACCGCTTACCTTATATCAAAACCAGTTAAACATTAACAGCAGTAGCAGTATAGGGTGAGGAAATGTGGAAAAACAGGTCTAAATCTTAACCAGCGGGATTCCTGGACCAGCGGCCAATTTTGGAAATCCCGGATCGGCGCAGGATAGCTGATGACCTGTAGAATTTCGCATTGGAGAACGACCGGATTTTCCACCGGATTCACAGCCGATTCACAGGGTGGACTGAGAAAACTGGTACAGTCGGAGGAAAAAGGAGCCGAAAACCTCCTGCACTGAGTCTGGCGAGCTAGACCCATTGTGGAAATCGAAGCGAATTCCAATCACGTAGCGTGATTGTGAACACATAAGGGTTCAATGATCTCGCAGTAATCTAGTTGTTTCGGTCTTAAGGAGATGCGATGAGACGCATTTTTCTGCTAGCGGTCATGGTTAGCATTCTGGCCCCTGTAGTCAGCGCCGATGAGGGATTGTGGCTTTACGAGGCCTTCCCAGCCCAAAAGGTAAAAGCCGCTTACAATTTCCAGCCCAACCAAGCCTTCCTCGACCACTTGCGGCTGGCCTCGGTTAGATTCAACGATGGCGGTTCCGGATCATTCGTTTCGGCCGAGGGCCTGACCTTTACCAACCATCACATCGGTACCGATTGTCTCACCCAGATTTCCACGCCGGAACGCGACTACATCAAGACCGGGTTCTACGCGGCCACGCGAGCGGACGAGGTGAAATGCCCGAACCTCGAACTCGATGTCCTGCAGAATATCGAAGATGTAACCAGGCAGGTTAAGGCGGCATCGCAGGCTGGAACAAGTACCGCGGCGCAAGGCCAGGCCCAGCGCGCCGCCATGACGAGAATTGAGCAGGCATGCGCCCGGAAAACGGGCCTGCGTTGCGATGTCACCCCGTTTTTCTCGGGCGGAATGTACCACCTCTATACCTACAAGAAATACACCGACGTGCGGCTGGTGTTTGCGCCCGAGGTGGATGCAGCATTCTTTGGCGGCGATCCCGATAACTTCGAATATCCCCGCTACGATCTCGACATATGCTTTTTCCGCATCTACGAGAATAATCAGCCGGTGCATTTAAAGGATTACCTCACCTTTTCCATTACGGGAATGCAGGAAGGCGATTTGGTTTTCGTCTCGGGGAATCCCGGCTCGACCAGCCGGCTGCGGACGATGGCGGAACTGGAATACATGCGAGAGGTGCGCTACCCCAGGGCGCTCGCACGCCTCAAGCTATGGAATGACGCGCTGCACCAATTCGCGGCGCAATCCCAGGAAAGCGCACGCCAGGCGCAAGAAGACATTTTTGATTTGGAGAATAGCATCAAGGCCGAATCCGGCGAATTTGCGGGGCTGAATGACAAGGAATTGATGGACAAAAAAGCGGCTGAGGAGGCGAGCCTGCGCCAATTTGTCAACGCGAACGCTAAGCTCAAGGCCGAGACCGGCGACCCCTGGGCTGCTCTTGCTGAAGCGGCGAAAGTACAGGGGGAAATTGCCCTGCCGCTTAACTATCTCGCGGATCTCGGCGGTTTCCAGGGAAGCCTTGCCGGCATGGCGCGTGATCTGGTTCGCGTGGGCGCCGAGCGGCAAAAACCAAACGAGCATCGCCTGCACGAATATACCGATGCCGCTTTGCCTTCCCTGCAGCAACAACTGTTTTCCACCGCACCGATTTATAAGAGCCTGGAGACAGTCTGGCTGGTAACGTCCATGACTGACCTGGCGCACCAGATGCCGAATGATCAAGCCGTGAAGAAGCTCCTGAATGGCCACGATCCAGCCGAGGTGGCTAAAACAGCAATTGCTAATACCAGGCTCGACGATGTTGCGGTACGCAAGCAACTATGGGATGGCGGACAAAAAGCGGTGGACGCCAGTAAGGATCCGCTAATTGTCATGATGCGGACCATCGATCCGGAGGCGCGCGCCGTGCGCCAGCGCTTCGAAGATCAGGTGGACGCGGTGCGTCGAACTCAGGGCGCGAAGATCGCTCAGGCCCGGTTCCAGCAAGGCGGAACAGACGTGTATCCCGATGCGACCTTTACCCTGCGGCTGAGCTACGGCACGATCAAGGGCTATGTGGAAGGCAACGACGGCCCAACGCCGCCGGGAACCAGACTCACGGCATTTACCACCATTGAAGGCGCGTTCGACCACGCGAAGAGCCACGACAACAACCCGCCCTATCAATTGCCGGATAGCTGGATGAAAGCCCGGAGCACGCCGGCAAAGCTGGACTTGAATACCAAGCTGAACGCGGTGAACACTGCCGACATCATCGGCGGAAATTCCGGCAGCCCCGTGGTCAACAAGTCAGGCGAAGTGGTGGGTATTATTTTCGACGGCAACATCTACTCCAATGCCTGGAACTTCATGTATTCGGACAAGTTCGGGCGCTCGATCCACGTAGACAGCCAGGGCATTATCGAAGCCTTGCACGACATTTATGGTGCGGATGCGTTGGTGAAGGAACTCCTTGGCGGCAGATTGCCGAAAAGGCCTTAGCCGGGATTGGCCGTAAACTAACACCATGCGTGCTGTTGCCATTATCCCCGCCCGTATTGCCTCCACCCGTATGGCCCGTAAACCTATGCGCCTGATCGCCGGACGGCCCATGATCGAGTGCGTGTACCGGGCAGTGAGAAGCTCGCCCCTGCTCCAGGACGTTGTCGTCGCCACCGATTCCGCTGAAATCTTCGAATTCTGCCGCGCCCAGGGATTTCATGCGGCTCTTACGTCTGAGCGGTGCCGCTCCGGCACCGACCGGGTACATGAGGCGGCGCAGAAAATCGCAGGCGACATATTTGTAAATGTCCAGGGTGACGAGCCGTTGACGCGCCCGGAGCACATCGCGTCCCTTCTGGCCGTGATGAAGCCGGAGATTCAAGTTGGGACGCTTATGACGCCGATGTCGCAAGGAGAGGCCCAAAATCCGAACGTAGTAAAGGTTGTTACCGATAAGAGCGGTCGCGCTCTTTACTTCTCGCGTTCGCCCATTCCATTTGATCGCGATGCCGTCGGACCCAGGTACAACAAGCACCTCGGCTTCTACGCCTATCGCCGCGCGGCGCTGGATGAATTCGTCCGCTGGACTGAGTCTGACCTGGAGCAAGCCGAACGTCTGGAACAGTTACGGTTTCTCGAAAACGGAGTCGATATATACGCTGGCGAGACGCCTTTCGACACGATCGGCGTGGATACGGAAGAGGACGTGGCGCGGGTGGAAGCGGTACTCAAGAAACATTAGCCTTGGATTTTATGAGGAAGACAACTCATTCTGGTTGTGGTCACATTTAGGAGCCTATGAAAATATCAGTGCGCAAGCTTGCAATCTTAATGTCAGTACTCTCCTGCTTTGGATGGGCGCAACAATCGGCCAAAGCTCCGGCAGAGACGCCGCTCGCGGCTCTCCCGTATTCACCCAGCCTTGACGTTTCGTCGATGGACAAGTCGGTAAACCCCTGCGTGGACTTGTACACATATTCCTGCGGCAATTGGATGAAAAAGAATCCGATTCCCGCCGATCAAGCCTCGTGGAGCGTCTATGGCAAGCTTTACGAGGAGAACCAGCGCTTCCTGTGGGGCATTTTGCAGGAGCTTGCCGCGCAGACCTCCGGCCGCACGCCGGTACAACAGAAGATCGGCGACTATTTTGCCGCCTGCATGGATGAGGCGGCGGTCGAAAAACTGGGCGCGGGACCGCTCAAGCCCCAAATGGAAGCGATCGCGGCACTCTCTTCAAAACATGATCTGCCCAAACTGCTGGCGCGCGAACAATTGGAGAACCGCACCGACGGCCTGCTGTTCAACTTTGGCTCCAACCAGGACTATGAGAACTCAAACAACGTGATTGCGTTCGCCGATTCCGGCGGCCTCGGCCTGCCCGACCGGGACTACTACACCAAGACAGACGCCAAATCGGCGGAAGTGCGTCAGCAGTATGTTGCCCACGTGCAACGCATGCTGGAATTACTGGGTGATCCGAAGGATGTTGCCCATCGCGCGGCAGAACGCGTTCTGGAGATCGAAACGGCGCTCGCCAAGGCCACCCTTACTCGCGTGGAAAAACGCAATCCACACAATCTGTTTCACAAAATGGACCGCGCAAAGCTGCAGGAACTTACACCCAGCTTTGACTGGAACATGTTCTTGGCAGGCAGCGGAGTCGCCGATCTGCAGGTTTTCAACGTGACGGAACCTGCTTTCTACAGCGAGGTCGAGCGCCAGTTTAACGCTGTGAGCCTGGAGGACCTGAAGACCTACCTGCGTTGGCACGTGTTGACCTCCAACGCGGCATATTTGTCTTCGCCATTCGTCAACGAAAACTTCGCCTTCTATGGGCGCACGCTGCACGGGACGGAGCAGCTTCCGCCGCGCTGGAAACGATGCGTGAGCCTGGTGGATGACCAGTTGGGTGAGGCTCTGGGGCAGGAATTCGTGAACCGTACCTTCAGCCCCGAACTCAAGCGCAGCACGCTGGAGATGACGCGATATATCGAAGACGCGATGAAGCTGGATATCGAGCAACTCACCTGGATGAGTGCCGCGACCAGGGCCCACGCTCTGGAAAAGCTGCACACCATCGTCAACAAGGTCGGATATCCGGACAAATGGCGGGATTACAGCACCGTGGAGATTGTCCACAACGATTTCCTCGGAAATGAAATGCGGGCGACCGTCTTTGAATCCAGGAGGCAGTTGGCGAAGATTGGCAAACCTCTGGATCGCGGCGAGTGGGGCATGACGCCGCCTACGGTGAATGCTTACTACAACCCGCAGATGAATGACATTAATTTTCCTGCAGGCGTGTTACAACCGCCGCTGTATGACGCCAAGATGGACGATGCTCCCAACTACGGCAACACCGGCTCAACCATCGGCCATGAACTCACCCACGGTTTCGACGATGAAGGCCGGCAATTCGACGCCCAGGGCAATCTCAAGGACTGGTGGACGGAAAAAGATGCTGCTGAATTCGAAAAGCGAACGCAGTGCGTTGTCGACCAGTACGCTCAATATACGGTCGTCGACGATATCAAGATCAACAGCAAGCTGACGCTGGGCGAGGATGTTGCCGATCTTGGCGGGTCCATTCTTGCCTATGCGGCGTGGTGGGCCGCAACCAAGGGGCAACAACTGCATGACATCGACGGTTTTACGCCCGACCAGCGCTTCTTTATCGGGCTGGCCCAGTGGGTTTGCGAAAATGAACGGCCGGAGAATCTGCGCCTGCACGCCATGACCGACCCGCACTCGCCCGGCAAGTACCGCATCAACGGAGTGGTGGTAAACATGCCGGAATTCGAAAAAGCATTTGCGTGCAGGCCGGGCCAGCCAATGGTCCGCGAGGATCGATGCAGAGTGTGGTGAGCCGGTGCGCTACCGTTCAGTGATTGGCTTCATAGACGCCTGCCGCCGGCGCCATGCCTCGGCGGCAGCGATACGCTTGGAAACCGGGGGATGCGAGTGGAAGAACCACTTCACCCAGCGCGAGGGCGTACGTTCGGCAAGATTTTGCTCCGCCAGCTTGTTCATTGCGTCGATGAATGGTGTGACGCAGGGTATCAACTGCAGCGCATAAAGATCAGCTTGCCGCTCATTGTGCCGTGACCAGGCATTCAATGCGGGAATGAGCAGGAATCCCACAATTGTGGATACCAGCATAAGCAGCGGCAGATCGGCAAAGTCCGCGTCGTTGATGAACCAGTGCTGGCGAACTGCCAGGTGTATTACCTGAGTGGCGGTCCAGAATCCCACGAACGTAATTAGCGCCTCAATGCCAATGCTCTTGAGGATATGGTTTTGCACGTGATGTCCCAGTTCATGGGCCAGGACGGCCTCAATCTCGTCGTCGGAATAGTTGTCCAAAAGCGTGTCCGCCAGGATAATACGTCGCGTTTTCCCCAGTCCGGTCAGCGCGGCATTCGCTTTCTTGGTCTTCTCGGATAGCTTCCATTCGTATACGCCGCGCACGCGGGCACCGGCTCGCTCGCCTAAGCGGGTCAGGCGGGCTTTTAAGTCCTCACGCTCAAGCGGGCGAAATTTGTAAAACAAAGGAAACAGCGCGACCGGCGCGATCTGCGCAAAGAAAACAAATAGCAGCAGGAATGCCGCCCAGGCGATCACCCACCAGTACTGAGGCATCGCGCGAATGATGAAATAAAGCAACTCGACCACGATCGCGCCCAGAACCACGGTGAGCAGCCAACTCTTGGCCTCGTCCCACAGCCAGGAAGAAAACTTCTGGTTGGAGAGGCGGAAACGGTGCTCCAGACGAAAGCTGCAGTAGTCGATGCCTATGCCGAGCAGCTTGGATAACGACGCCAAGATGACGACGTAATAAAACACCGCTACTGCATAGTTCTGTGCGGCCAGAAAATAAGCTGTGTCCCGCAGGCTGCGCGTCCAGCCCGTGGCGAGCAGGACAATCAGCCCCAGCAAGCTGAGCAGAAACTCGTAGATACCCAGCCAGCGGCGGATACGATTGTAACTGCGCACCTCGGGTGTGTCAGTACTCGGGGCCGCAGGAGCCATCACCTTCACAATGGCGCTAGTTTCTCAGTTCTGGGCCGTATTTTTCAAGCACTTACTGCCGCGCTGACGAAAACCGGCTTGACCGCGCTGCTTCCTTCCAGGTCCGGGCCTGGCGCCTTCGCAATACCTCCGGTGTTGGTAGTTTGGTACAATTGTACCTATGTCACAGCATCGCGAATCTCACCTGCTGATTGAAGTTGAGCGCGTCCAGACGGGAGTCCGCCTGGAAAAGCGGCTCTTAAAGGTCCTGAAAGCGGTGGCCGAACTCAAGGACATGACCCTGGGCGACCTGCTGGAAGGAATCGTTCTGCATGCGTTTGAAGGCAAGGCGCCGTTTAGCCCGCAGACCCTGAAGGAAATCGAACAATGCAAGAAGCTCTATGGACTTACGCTTAAGGCTTCAGATAGCCATCAACTGAAGGAGCGCAGATCATGAATGCCCGCAACTTGGCGATGATCGGGATGGGAGCAGCGGCAGTGGTCGCGCTCTCTCTGTACTACCACTTTTCGCGTCCCGCGGCCGGACCGGTAGCGCACGTCGAGAACGAGTTCGAATTTACCGCTCAGGGGACCTGGCAAAGCGTCGCGCCGCTCTTTGGTGCGCTAGCCGAGCGTGGGTGGGCCGGGGACCGCTGGAATCCGATTTTCCTTTATCCGCGGCCGGCGCGGGATACGCCAGGCGAGGTGTTCATCATCAATCATGGTCACTTGCACGCAACGTGGGTGAATACCGCCCTGGATCTTGTGAACGGACACATCCAGTACGCCTACACCATTCCGGGAGTGCAGGCGGTATTGATTGACATAAGCTTGCAGGTGGTCACCGCGACCTCTACGGACGTAAAGGTTGTTTACCAGCGCACTGCCCTGAGTCCGCGCTTCAACCAGCACGTGACTGAGCAAGGCAACCGCGATCGCACGTCGGCGAAGGAATGGGAGACGGCCATCAACGCGTACTTAAAGCATGCTGACGCGGAGTAGCGGCCTTGCACGCGATCGCTTCACCGATACCCTGCCGGGTGCCGCTGCAACCATTCCCAGGCGCTGCCGACAATATTGTCTAATTCCGTATATTGGGGCGCCCAGCCGAGCTCATGGCGGATTTTTTCCGAACTGGCCACGAGAACTGCCGGATCCCCTGGACGGCGCGCTGCTTCCACGGCGGGGATGGCCTGTCCGGTGATTTTTCTGGCGACTTCAATTACTTCGCGCACGCTAAAACCCTGGCCATTACCCAGGTTGTAGATCAATTGTGCTGGCTCTCTTCGCTCCGCCAGCGCCTCAAGCGCCAGCAAGTGCGCATTGGCAAGGTCCGCAACGTGAATGTAATCGCGCAGACAGGTACCGTCGGGCGTTGGGTAGTTACTGCCGTAGACGGAAATATTCTCGCGCGTGCCAGATGCGACTTGCAGAATGAGGGGAATAAGATGCGTCTCCGGTCGGTGCATCTCACCCAATTCGGCGGTGGCGCCGGCCGCATTGAAGTACCTTAGGCTTGCATAGGAGAACCCGTGAACGCGGTAAAACCAGGCGAGCATTTGCTCGACCAGCAGCTTTGACTCGCCGTAGGCGTTGGTAGGTAGCAGGTGGGCGTTCTCGCGGATAGGGGTGTGCTCCGGTTCACCATAGAGCGCCGCCGTCGAGGAGAAGACGAAGCGCGCAACCCGGTGAGCCAACATGGCCTCCAGCATCACCAGGGTGTTAGCGGTGTTGTTACGGAAATAACGCTCCGGCGCTTGCATCGACTCGCCTGCTTCGATAAACGCCGCAAAGTGGATTACGGCATCGAAGGCGTTGTCTTGAAACAACGAGTCAAGAGCAGCCCGATCGCCGACGTTGCCTACGACCAAGGCCGCGGAGTTGTGAACGGCGGCGCGATTACCCTTGCTCAGATCGTCATATACCACCACCTGGTGTCTGGCTTTGACGAGTTGCGCCACTACCACGCTGCCGATATAACCAGCACCGCCTGTTACGAGAATTTTCATAATGAAGAACCTACCACACAGACACCGAGGCACAGGGCTTTAAGATTAACGCAGCGGCGAATGCGAATTTTGAGCGAAAGCTCACTGCTCCGGGAAATCAGGAAACTCATATAGATATGGCAGATGCATTACTGCCCCCGTTTTTTGCCCCTGGTCGAGGATCGGATTCGGGCAGAATCCGGCTTGCAACTTTCGCACTGGTTACGAGTCTCATACATATAGCGCAAAGGCGATATTGATGCTGCTGAAAAAGGGCCCTGAGATCCCGGCATCCGAAATTACCGACCGATCCGCATACCTGAACCGGCGCAGGTTTATTCGGGGCGTTGCGGCTGTGGGCGCCGCCTCTCTGGCGGGTTTACGTCTGGCGGATATGGTTTCCCCGACTGAATTAGTTCATGCAGGCACCAAGCTCAATGTGGCCAAGCATACCGATTATGCCGGCGGCGAGAAAGCGACGCCATTCAAGGACATCACCAGCTACAACAACTACTACGAGTTTGGCACGGACAAATACAGCCCGGCGAGCGAGGCCCAGGGTCTGCACACCCGGCCGTGGACGGTCTCCGTGGAAGGCCTGGTGAAGAAGCAGAAGACCTGGGATATTGACAGCATTCTGAAATTTGCGCCGCTCGAAGAGCGCGTGTACCGGCATCGCTGCGTAGAAGGCTGGTCCATGGTCATGCCCTGGCTGGGGTTTCCGCTCGGCGATTTTCTGCGGCAGGCAGAGCCCACGGCGAAAGCGAAGTTCGTGGCGTTCACCACTCTTTACGATCCCAAACAGATGCCAGGGCAGCGCGTAGGCGTGCTGGATTGGCCCTATGCCGAAGGTCTGCGACTGGACGAAGCCATGCATCCCCTGACCATGCTGGTGGTCGGGCTCTATGGGGAAGTCCTGCCAAATCAGGATGGGGCGCCGTTGCGGCTGATCGTTCCCTGGAAATACGGATTTAAGAGCATAAAGTCCATCGTGAAAATAAAGCTGGTTGAATCGCAGCCACCCACCGCATGGAACCTCGCCGCGCCCAACGAATACGGCTTCTACTCCAATGTGAATCCAACGGTCGATCATCCCCGCTGGAGCCAGGCGAAGGAACGCCGCATTGGCGAGTTTCTCAAGCGCCCGACTCTCATGTTTAATGGCTACGGTGATCAGGTGGCCAGCTTGTATGCTGGAATGGATCTGCGCAAGAACTTCTGACAAATTTCGGATTTGGGATTTCGGATTTAAGACCCGCACAGTCTCCCGTGAAGGTTTTAAATCCCAAATCCTAATTCCCAAATCCCAAATCTATGACCACACCAATGCTTCGCGCTTTGAAGGTTGCAATCTTCCTCGCCTGCCTCGCTCCGCTGGGCCTGCTTGGCTGGAAAGGACTGCACGATGGGCTCGGCGCCAATCCCATTGAGGTCATCACCCACTCCACCGGACATTGGACACTTATCTTCTTGCTAGTTACGCTGAGCATATCCCCGCTTCGACGGATCACTGGCCAGCCCCGGTTGATACGGTTTCGGCGCCTGCTTGGCTTGTACGCATTCTTTTACGGCTGCCTGCACTTCACCACCTACATCTGGCTGGACAAGTTTTTCGATGTGCACGATATGCTCAAAGACATCGCCAAGCGGCCCTTTATCACTATTGGATTCACAGCATTTGCGCTGATGATTCCGCTGGCGTTGACGTCGACCCAGGGGATGATTCGGCGTCTGGGCGGGCGGCGCTGGGCCAGCCTGCACCGCTTGATTTATTTCTCCGGGATCGCTGCTGCAGTGCATTACTACTGGGCCGTCAAGAAAGACGTCCGCCTGCCGCTGCTCGCCGCGGGAATACTTGGCCTGCTGCTGGCGTACCGCGTGATGGCATGGTTATTGAGTAGGCAAGGTCCGGCTCAGACACCCAGCGAGAAAAAATTTGTAGCTGAGAACTTGTAGTTGGTACTTCCAAAAACAACCCTGCCTTGCAGACTTCGACTCCAAACCCGCGTTAGATTTTCTCTGTGCCTCTGCGTCTCTGTGGTAGGTTTGTGTTTCAGATGGCTGAACGATTTGATTTCGCGGTGATCGGCGCGGGCGTATTTGGCTCCTGGACAGCTCACTTTCTTCGGGACTCGGGTTCGGTGATCCTTCTCGATGCCCACGGCCCAGCCAACAGCCGCGCCAGCTCCAATGGAGAATCCCGCATCATCCGCATGGGGTACGGCGGCGACCCGCTCTATACAGGCATGGCAAAGCGGGCGTTGCCGTTGTGGAAGCAATTGAGCGACCGCGTACGCAAGAGGCTGTTCCACCGCACCGGTGTTCTTTGGCTGGCTATGGGACCTGAAACGTACACTCCCCGCGTGCTGGCGTCATTGGAAGACGCGGGTGTGGTTACGGAACGACTTTCACAGGATGACCTGCACCAGCGCTTTCCGCAAATTGCTGGTGATGACATCAACTGGGCGCTGCTGGAGCCAGAGAGCGGCGTCCTGCTGGCTAGGCAGGCCGTGCAGGCACTCGTGGAGGAGCTTATCGATGCGGGAGTCGCCTATCGGCATGAAGGAGTCTTGGCGCCCGCCGGCACCGGTCGATTGCATTCCGTCAGGACCCTGTCGGGCACTACCGTCGAGGCCCGGGAGTTCATATTTGCGTGCGGTCCATGGCTGGGACACATCTTCCCGGAATTACTTCGCGCGCGGCTGTTCATAACCCGCCAGGAGGTCTTCTTCTTCGGTGTTCCTGCGGGAACGGATGTCTTCTCCCCGCCTGCGATGCCGGTTTGGATCTGCATGGGAGAGCAAGCCTATGGTTTTCCAGATATGGAAGGGCGCGGGTTCAAGCTCGCCATCGATCGGCACGGTCCCGAATTTGATCCGGAGGATGGCGTGCGCATCGTCACTCCCGAGGGACTGCATGCCGCCCGCGAGGCTTTGGGCAGGCGTTTTCCGCAATTGCGCGGGGCTCCAGTTCTTGATTCCCGTGTCTGCCAGTATGAGAACACTTCGAGCGGCAATTTCCTGATTGACCGCCACCCCGGATTTGACAATGTGTGGGTGGTGGGCGGCGGTTCAGGCCATGGATTCAAGCATGGGCCGGTTGTGGGCGAGTACGTTTCCAATCTTATCCTCAAGGGCGGGCCGCAGGAGCAGAGGTTTAGCCTAGTTGGCAAAATGACGACGCAAAATCGGGAAGTGTTTTGATCTTAAGGAATCAGCAGCGTCACTGCATCCCGCACAATCTCGAGCTGAGCCGGAAGCGTGCCCAGCAATTCGCCATCGGCCTCAACATAGATACGCGCGGCTGAGCCCTTCGGCAATCGACATTCGACGGTGGAAGCATTCAGCAATTCGATGTCGCGAACTCGATGCTGCCAGCCGAAGAGCACGGCGGTCATGTATTCCATATATCGCATTCGGCTGCGAGTCCGGAACACGACCAGCCGCAGGTCGTTGCGGCGTAAGGCTGCTCCGGGCGCGAGGCGCCTGAGCATGTTCCCGAAATTGGTAATGCGGACGGCCAGCAATTGGGAGATTTTCTCGACCCGATTGCGGCTGCCGGTGGGATTCAGTTCCGCCTCGAAAATCGGATACTTGTGGGTGGCCCACGTACGCAAGGCTTCCGCCACATAGATCGGATAGCCCCACTTGCGCTTGAGTTGCGCATTGAGCTGATACATCAGATGCGCATCCGGGCCGATACCGGCTGCCACGGTGAAATAGCGCGAAATGGGCGCGCCATCCTTTTGACATGTAACCTTGCCGGCTGCGACGCGTACTGGTTTGGCGTTAAGCAGCATCTGTGCCGCCGCCGCGGGACCGGATGGCAATCCCAGGTCGATGGCGAGGGCATTGGCTGTTCCTAAGGGAATGACTCCCAGCGCTACCGGCGTGGATACCATGCCCTGCAGCACTTCGTGTATGGTCCCGTCGCCTCCGCACGCCAGCACGGCATCGCAGCCGGCACGCACTGCTTCCAGCGCCTGAGCCCCGGCGGTTCCTGGGCCATGGGTTTCCGTGTGAACGGTTTCTATGCCGGCGCCCCGCAGGACCGCGGCGGCGGCATCAATCTGCGCCATGCGCCGCGCGCGCAACGGGCCGGAAACCGGATTGTAGATAAGAGCAGCTTTACGCATTTCGTTCCGACGGGCATTGCCGCAGTGTCAACTTGCTGAGCGGCACCCGTTGGGACTCATTGCTGCCGCCGCACTTTGTCGTGCAAAAGCACAGTACCTAAACTGGTAGGGGCGGCAGGACTCGAACCTGCGACCCTCTGCTTAGAAGGCAGATGCTCTATCCGCCTGAGCTACGCCCCCGACTAGGTCTATTGTAACTTGCGAACATTTGCGCCTGGTTTTGGGCGTTCCGTACCAATTGTCATACTCGGCACTGCCCCGTTGCACCGATGGCGCAATGGGAGCGGGTTGATTCTTCGAAATTAGCGGCTGCGGAGGCGACCCGCCTTCGAGCCTCGCCGCGGAGGCAGGTATATCCGCGACGCCGGCGCGCGCGATTAAGGTCGCGAGATTGTACTGATCCGAAGCACAAACGATAGAATTCAATCCTATGCCGAATGGAACTGTCGAGACGTTGCTGGCTACGGATGCTGCGGATGCCGAACGCTGGGACGCGTCGGTTCGCTCAGCCGCAGATCCCGACGTGTACTATCTTCCGGCTTATGTCCGGGCTACCGCAGAGCTCGAGTGCTCCGAACCCTTCGCCGTCATCGCTGGAACGGATCCCCACAAGATTCTGGCGCCGCTTCTTGTGCGCAACATGTCGGCTTGCATAGACGGTTCGGAGGTGGAATGGAAAGATGCCTGTTCCCCGTACGGCTACGGCGGCCTGCTGAGCCTTTCCAGCGACAGCGGGAAAGTGGAGGCGAAGGTCCTCGAGAATTTTATCGCGGGGCTGGATTCCTGGTGCCGCGAGCGGAACTTGGTTTGCTGTGTTCTCCGGCTGCATCCGTTGATAAATCAGTTCGAGTGGGTCCTTCCGCAGCAATATGGCGCGGGATTCCTAAGGGTGCGGCAACGAGGGACCACCAGCGCCATTGATCTAAAGAATTGGGAATCCGAGAACAGCCGCCCCAGGGGAATGAGGAAGGACCGGCGCGAAGACTTGAATCGCGCCCGCCGCAACCTCCGTGTCACTTGGAAGAGCGGGGAAGAAACGGACATCGAATCCAGTCTGGATCTTTTCTTTCGCATTTACGGGAATGCGCTGCAACAACTGCAGGCAGACGAATTCTACAGGTTTCCCCGCAGTTATTTTTCTCGTTTAGCTGCCCTTGGGCCTCAGTTGGGGTTGGCGTTTGTGTGGCTGGGAGACGAACTGGTAGGCGCGAATCTCTTTCTAGCGGGCGTGAGGTTCGCGCATGGCCACCTTGCGGGCACCAACGACGTCGGGCGCAAGAATGGGGCAGCCACGCTTCTCTTGGTCGAAGGATCGCGCTGGGCACGGCAGCGAGGATGCGAGTTGTTGCATTTGGGGGGCGGAGTTGCGCCTGGCGATAGGCTGGAAGATTTTAAGCGTAGCTTTGGCGGGCCGACGTTCCACTACGCCTTCGCCCTGTATGTAGCTGATCCTTTGCGCTTCGAGCAGCTATGCCGTACGCCTAATCCGCCATGGCCGTACAGGATAAGCGAGATTGAGTAACTGTGAAGTTGAGCAATAGGGCAATCTGCAATTCGCTGCCGGCAAGCTCTGCGCTGGCCGCCGCTCACACGATATCCCCGGAAACCAGCTCAAGGGGACTCTTTGCTGACCAGACTTCAGCGCTGCAAAATCCCCGCGAGGGCTGCCTCGCGGGGACCTGATTGTTTGGATCCGGACGCCACACTAGCGCATTTAGTTTTTCTCTTTCTCCTTCTCCGGCTTCTCAGCTGGCTTTGGCTTTGGTGCAGGCTTCGGGGGTTCCGCAGCGTGAGACGGAGGCGCAGCGTGCTCCGGGGCAGCTTGGTGCTCCGGTGGTTTTGGCGCTGGTTTCGGTGGTTCCGTCGGTCGGGGCGGTGGTGCCGTATGCTCCGGTGCGGCCTGATGCTCAGGCGGGGCCGGCGGTGGTTTTGGCGCCGGTGGCCGATTTGGCGGCGGAGCTGGTGCTGTTCCAGGCTTCGGCGGCTGCGGCACCGGAGGCTTACCCGGCGGTGGTGTATTTGGCGCTCCGGGCTTTGCCGGCGGAGGCGGCGCGCCCGGTTTGCCCGCGGCAGGTGAACCGCTGGATTTCACAATTACTGGCGCGGGTCGCTGAGGGGGAGGCGGAGATGTCTTGCGTATCTGAGTTTCCTCCTGAGGAGTCACAGGTTGGCCCGGATTCTTCGCCAAAGCCTGCTGCTTGGACGCGAACGTCAAGGGCGGCGGAGGCGGAGGAGTCTTGGCCATGAGCGGCCGTGCCAGGACACTGGCTGGCGGAGCCTTAGCTGGCTGGCTGGCGGGCGCACCCAAGACCGCCTGCTTCTGTGGAGCGACGGGCGCAACCACGACCGGCTTGGCCGACTCCAACTGTGCAGGCGTGACCTTGACCGCAATCTTGGAAACCGGCTGGGCGGTTCCCATTGATTCCTTTGGCACCACCAGCACTGCGCCGGGCACAGTGCGGTTTACATAGTGAATGTTGTTGATGGCCGTGTTGTTGATGACCGTGGTGTTATTGACGTAAACCGTGTTGGTGATGTTCGTGATATTTGTGACGTGGACATTCACCGTGGTGAAGTAATTGCGGCTCACCGGGTAGGCTGGAATAAACGGTTCACCCCATCCCAACGCAAACCAGCCAACTCCCACACCCCCGCCAACCCCAATTCCAACACCGCCGACCCACGCGACCAGCGCCGGAGCATAGACTGGCCGGACAACGACCGCTTCGACTGGGCCCGGAGCCCAAGCCCACACACCGCCGACATTGACCCAGCGGCCATAGTGGAAAGGCGCAAACCCCCACGGCGCATTATCCACCCAGGTCCAACCCCAGGGAGCTACCCACGCCCAGTGCCCGTAGTGATAAGGCGCCCATCCGACTTCGACGCCTGCGGGAACCCAAAGGTGCCCATACTGTGGGTCGTCACGCCATTGACCGGCAGCGTCCAGGTCCTCGTAGCCGATCATGTTCGGCGACACATAGCGAGCCGACAAAGAACGGTCCTCGCTCTCATCGTACTTACGGCACCAATCGTCGAAGCTGTCAAAGCCAGGAGCGGCGGTAATCTGATTTTGCAGCGACCTCCCGCCGGTAAACCTGGCTTGTTGCCGGGGCCCCAAATCAACCGCCGGGCTATCACCCGTGGCTTGGCCTTGACCCTGCCAGATAGTCACGACGGTCGTGTCACCGTTGGGATCGACGTCGAACCGGTAGCTGCCTGGTTGAAAAAGTGTAAAAGCCAGATTAGGCGTATCCACTTCGTAGGTTTCCCCGTCGAAAATGTGCTTGACCCGTAGATTCAGCGTCCCCTGGTTCAGCCCGAGTTGTACCACGTTGTCGCTGAGGTTGGTCAGCGTAAGGCTCGTTTCGGCACCCATGCGTATCGCTGCGCTGCCAAGATTTAGTTCCGCGCGCGCTTCTACGTCCGCCCAGACGTTGTCGCTGGTTGTTAGGGGCTGGTTTACGGCCACGAGCGCCCAATCGTCAACACCTGCAGGCTGAAAAGAGACTTGATTAATTACGTGCGTCATTCTCGCGGCCCGTGAGGGCGGGTCATCGTCGGCAAATACTGCCGTCGTGGCGCACACAATAAACATCACCGCCAGAATGCTGGAAATCGACTTCCGAAGGTTCTTCATACTCTCTCCTTGAAAAAACGGCACAGCTCCAATTTGGCAACACTGCCTCAGTCGTGGAGCAACCTGACGCGCCCGACTGAGTGTGATGCGCACAATTCGAGTCTCGCCAAAACAACTCAACAAATAGTACTGAACCCTGCGTCAAATGATAAGTTGCCAATGTCGCAGGTTGGATATTGGAATGCGTTGATGACTAAGTTGCTTGCCAGCGCGAACTTAATCCCGAAACGTGAGATTATTCCAATTCCCTCAATAAACACAAGCAATGGCATTACCATCGTCACCAGGCTTGCAGGGCATGGTGATTGGCGGCCTCGATGTCTATATGTAATATTCCTATGTATAGCACGGCTCTGGTATGGAAAGAATGGATGCGAGCATAAAGCGAGGCAGCGCGGAACTGGCGGTGCTGTCCCTGCTCATGTCTGGACCGCGGTATGGATATGACATTGCCCGGCAGATCGAGCAAGAAACTGGCGGGCTGCTGAAATTTGACGTTGCGTCTCTATATCCCCTGCTTTATCGCATGGAAAAACAGCGCTGGGTGAAGGCCTACTGGGAAAAAGCCGCGAATGGGCGGAGACGCCGCTACTACCGCCTGACTGCATCCGGCGAGAAGAAGTTGGGCGCTCTGCGTTCACAGTGGGTGGATTTCTTTCGGGCGCTAAACCAAGTTGCGGGGCTGGAACATGTTTGATTGGCGGGTCATTGTCGCCGAGCGGTTGTCAGCACCGCGGATGACGCCGCAGCGCCGCGATGAAGTCGTGGCGGAGATCGCCGGCCACATGGAGGAGACTTATCAATCCTGTCTTCAGCGCGGTTTGGGCGAGTCTGAGGCGCGCGCGTTGGTGTTGGACGAAGTAGGAGATTGGGACCGGTTGGCGCACGATATATGTGAGGCAAAGGAGGGTGAAATGACGGATCGAGTGAAGGCTCTTTGGCTCCCGGGAGCTGCATGTTTACTTGCGGCGGTATTGTTGGAGCGAATGTTTTATGTGCTGGGGGCACGCGACTGGGCCGTGCATTTGGGTCCGTATGGCGGCTTTACACTGAGGGGTTCGGTCTTAATCAATCCGGTCTTTCTCGTTTGTTTGCCCGCCTGCGGCGCAATTGCCGCTTGGTTGGCACGCCGTTCCGGGGCATCATTCCATCTGACGATAGTGGCGGCGACATTTCCGGCACTTTTGATGGCGGCGTCTATGTTTGCGACCGTAATCCTTGGATTTATCGTTGGATTGGTCAACCCCGGCTATCTGCAGCCCATCCCGCTATTGGAAGGCTTGGCCATCTATTTCCTCGGCTTCGTAATCCTTCCGGGGGTCTCATTGCTTCTGGGCGTGCTGCCGTTTGTTGATTCGCAGGAGAAGACACCGATACTTAGTGCCAGTTTGAATTAGCAGCAGCGCACAGGAGCAGCGCTGTTTACGATTGCCGGAGCCATGGCCCCTTGCGGCTGTGCACCGAATGAGGTGGTCGGCACGGCTTCCCCCCGTAATGTCCGCGCAATCCTGGACGCGGCATTCGCCACTACCAGAGTCACTCCAAGAATGAACGTCACCATCAGTATCGAATCCAGATAACCGATGAACTCGCCGCCTGGCGTGTGGGTTAGCGGCCAGAAGATATTCTTCACCGACAGTACGCCTGCCGTAATCGTTGTGACGCCTACAAAAACCATCGGTACCGCTGAAATGAAGGCGTACTTTGCCTTGCCCATATTGACGAAAAACGTGGTGACCACGGCCAGCGCAATGGTCGCCAGTAACTGATTTCCGGTACCGAACAGCGGCCATATGATTGAGATGTTTCCCGTATAGATCAGGTATCCCCAGGCCATCACGATCAGGCCGGTGGCAACCAGGTTTCCCGGCAGCCATGCGGGGTCCGCGAACGGCTTGTAGGCCTTGCCCAGGATTTCCTGCATCAGATAGCGGGCCACCCTGGTGCCGGCGTCCACCGTAGTCAGGATGAACAGGGCTTCAAACATGATGGCGAAGTGATACCAGTAGCCCATCAGTGCGGCCATGCCGGGCAGTCCTTTGAAAATCTGGGCCATGCCTATGGCCAGCGACACCGCTCCGCCGGTGCGTCCCGCCAGTTGTTCACCTACGGCATGGGAGAACATGTCCAGATTTACCGTATGCATTCCCAGCTTGTGAAAAACTTCCGGAGCGGTATTGATGGCAAAATAGTCGCCCGGATACATTGAGGTCGCGGCGATCAGCGCCAGCACGCCGACCACTCCTTCGCACAGCATCGCCCCATAGCCGATGAAGCGGGCGTCGGTTTCCTTGTTCAGCATCTTCGGCGTGGTCCCCGATGAAACCAGCGAATGAAAACCGGAGATCGAGCCGCAGGCGATGGTGACGAAAAGAAACGGAAAGAGCCTTCCTTTGATGATGGGCCCGCCGCCGTGGATATATGCGGTTACGGCCGGGAACTGAATATTCGGGTGGGCGATAAAGACTCCCAGAATCAGAATGACCAGTGTGCCCAGCTTCACGTAGGTGGAAAGGTAATCGCGCGGAGCCAGCAGCAGCCACACCGGCAGCACGGACGCGAAGAATCCGTACGCCGCCATCAGCAAGGTGATCTGGTGGGCGTTGAAGGTGAGAACGTGAGCATACGAAGAATCCGCAAAGGGCTTTCCGACAATCAACGCCGCTATCAGCAGCACCACGCCGATGACGCTGGGCATGGCTACT
>JBEKOS010000017.1:0-35092 GCA_049521535.1 Terriglobales bacterium
ATATGCAACGATTCACGGTTTATTCTTCGGATATCTTTCCGGCGTGGGCTGGCGGGCTTAACGACGGTAGCAGCCCGACTCGGGAGTGACACAAAGTGTCATTCTATCTCCGACAGGCTCCTCATGCGGGCAAGATTACGCCGAACCGATTTTTATGATGCGCTTTTGGGCGAGTCACGTATGGATGGCGCGCTGTTCGACCGAACGATTTTGGGCAGAAACGATCTCAGTACCGTAATAGGCCTTGAGTCTGTACGGCATTCTGGCCCATCTATCGTGAGCATTGAGACGATCTATCGATCACGAGGTTGTATTCCAGATGTGTTTCTGCGTGGAGCCGGGGTCCCGGAGAACTTCATCCTTTATATGCATTCGCTGACCGGGACGGCATTCGAGTATTACTCCTGCTTCATAAGTTACTCGAGCAAGGATCACGAGTTTGCCGAAAGATTGCACAACGATGCTCAAGCCAAAGGAATACGGTGCTGGTTTGCGCCTGAAGACTTGAAAATTGGCGACAAGTTCCGGCAGAGAATCGACGAATCGATTCGGTTGTACGACAAGCTCCTGTTGATCCTTTCTGCTGACTCTATTCAGAGCACTTGGGTAGAGAACGAGGTAGAAGCGGCCTTGGAAAAGGAAAAGCGGGAGGATAAACTCGTTCTCTTTCCTGTTCGAGTAGACGACGCGGTGATGGAGACGGAGAACGCGTGGGCAGCCACCTTGAGGCGCTCGCGGCACATCGGGGACTTTCGACATTGGCGGCACCATAACACATATCAAGTGGCCCTAAACCGGCTGCTTCGCGACCTGAGGGCGGAAAAGGGCAACGAAGCAAGCGTTGCCACCCAGTAGGCCCTTCCCCGACATGGAATTGGGGCCTGCCTCAACGATGCAATTTATCCTGAAGCGTCGTCCACTAGCAACCTCAGAGGAATCGAGTATCTGTCACGGGGTCCCCGGGTTCCCAGATTAGGTGCCCCGAAGCGGCCAACTTCACTTCCGAGATGATAGCCGACCTGCCGCATTCAGTAGAATCGGAACATATGGGTTCCACCTAAACCGCACCTTCGCGAGGCGTTTCATGTGCAGAAACATCAAGCCCCTTTTCAATTTTGATCCGCCGGCCACTCACGACGAGGTACAGGCGGCTTCGCTCCAATTTGTGAGAAAGATCACCGGTATCAACAAGCCCTCCAAAGCGAACGAATCGGCGTTTGTGTCCGCCGTCGATGAAATCGCAGTCATTGCGGATCGCCTGCTGCGATCGCTGGAGACTGCCGGAGTTCCAAGAAACCGTGAAGTGGAGTCCGCCAAAGCGAAGGCGCGCGCCCTTGAGAGATTCGGTTCGTAAATGTTAGCTATGGATTGGGGCGGATTCCTGCGGAGTAGACAACAAAATTGCGGATACCCCGGACGCTATCCTCGGTACCGAGAGGGACGCTCCTTGAAATCGTTGGCTGGCGTATCTTTTTTTTGGAAACCGGTGACAGTTATATTGTTCCCGCTTTCCAAGCTGCGGCCTGACCCATTCCATCGCGGCGTTTCCGCTCGCGCTTTTCCGTCGCCCTGACCTTGCGCGTGAGACTCGCGACGGTTTCGCCGACAAACAGCCGGTCACGTTCGATGAGATAATCTTGGCCAGCAACCGTGAATTTGGCGGCCTTGGCCGCTTCCAAGTGCTCAAATAGCACCGTCATGGCATCGTAGATCGCGGTTTGTTCCGGCAGCGTTTTCGTCTTCATCGTTGCTCCGCCGATTTCAGGATGAGTCATATCCGTGATGTGTGTGCGTCGGTGGTTAAATAGCCACCTTCGCGAATCAGGCCCTCGCGCACCAGCATTTTCAGGTAAGTCTGGTAGCCAATCCCTTTGCGCTGCGCGATCTTGCGGGCCCTGGTGAGGTCGGCTTCCGGTAGGCGAATTGCGATCTGTACGCTACTCTTCCTGGCCAACGTTGCCAGCAACGGTGAACCACCCGCCGCAGTTCGAGTCTTTATTTTCGCCGACTTCGCCTTCACAAAGGCGCGTCCCTCCCGGCTGGCCCACCAATCCGCTTCCGCGCTTTCGGTCTTAAATTCCGGAATCTGCGGGGTTTTCTTCTTCATGTTGTTACCCTCCTTGCACGCGCCTTTCGAGAGAGTCGTGCTTTTGGCTGGCATCAAGGTCGTAGGCGGTAATCACGCGAATCTGGTGGCCGCGCTCGGTCACGATCACTGCCAGCAAGCGGCCGGCGTTCGTTTCGCCGTAGTACACATACCGCGGTTCACCCTCGACTTCCTGTTCGTAAATTGCAATTGGCTCATTCAGTAGCGCCTGTTCGGCCTCTGCGCGCTCGATTTGGTGCGCCGCTACCTTGCGGAGGTTGTTATCGTCCCAATCGAACATCGCGCCCTTCCTAATTGTATATGTAATGTATATGCACTACAAATTCTTTCATGCGGTCTTAGGTTTTCGGGGCTTCGGGCCATTACTTGAACGGTGTCAGCAAAGATTTTGGCGCTCATGGAGTTCGTCGCGATTAAGCTCTACCGGATCGCATCGGCCACGGAGCTTCGCCAGTGTCTGCAAAGCCGCTGCGCTCGCGCATCGCGGGCGGCCATAGATCCTTCGTCCACGCCGTTTCTCGCGCGGCAAACCCGCCCGCGCGGAAACGGCGGGCCTCAGGATGACAAGTCGCTTGGGGATTCATGCTGATTCTGTCCCACTTAGTTTTCTTGTTGTACGCTCGCTTTTCTCTGCCTCTTTTGCGTCCTCTGCGGTAGAGGCCTTTCAATCCTGCTCCGCCTTATTGATCACTTCCCCGATGTTGATGCTGGACGCTTGCCGCGTCAGCTTTCTCTTGCAACTCCGCCCAGCGGGCATAGAGTGTGTCCAGATCTTCTTGTGCCGCTTCCATTTCAGCGTGAGCGGCAACGAGCCTGGGTCCGTCGCTGGCAATCGCGGGGTCTTCCAATGCCATACGTTTGCTTTGCAGCTTTTGCTCGGCGTCCGTAATACGTTGCTCAATGCCGGCATATTCGCGGGCTTCGCGGTATGAGAGTTTCTTTTGTGCTTGTACCGGCGGAGCAGCGGAACCGGGTGGCAATTTGGACTCGCTCTCGTTGCGGGAGCGCTTTCGCTCGGCCTGCCAGGTTTCCCATTGCCCATAGTCCGCAAAGCTTTCCGTACTGCCCTGAGCATCCAAGCCAAGTACGACAGTAGACACGCGGTCCAGGAGGTAGCGGTCGTGCGTGATCAGGACGAGAGAACCGCGGAACTCGAGGAGGCTCTGTTCGAGGATTTCCAGGGTGGGGATGTCGAGGTCGTTGGTGGGCTCGTCCAGCAGAAGAATGTCGGCCGGCTGCAACATGAGCTGAGCAATCAGCATGCGCGCGCGTTCGCCTCCGGAAAGCCGGTCGACGGGTTGGTCGAGTTGTTCGCCGCTGAACAGGAATCTGGCAGCCCAGGAGGCGACGTGAATGACGCGATCCTGAAAGACGACTGAGTCCCCTTCGGGGGCGAGGGCGCGACGCAGGGTCAAGCTCAGGTCGAGCCGGCGGCTCTGGTCGAAATACACAATACGCAACCAGTCGGCGCGCCGGATTTCACCTTGCGAGGGTGCCAGTTCGCCAAGCAGCATGCGCAACAGGGTCGTCTTGCCGCTCCCATTGGGCCCTACCACGCCGACCCGCATCCCGGCGGAGACGATAAAGTTCAGTCCGTCGAATAATTTACGATTCCCAAGTTCGCAACAAACATCCTGCAGTTCAATCAACCGCTTGGTCTTTCGGTCCGTTGCCGAGAAATCAATTTGTGCGGTGGCGCTGCGGGTTCTGGCATTCAAGCCGCCAAGTTCGGTTATCAGCTCGCCGGCCCTATCGATACGGGCCTTGGATTTTCGGGTACGCGCTTTTGCTCCTCGCCGGAGCCACTCAATTTCGGAGTGGACGAGGTTTTCCAAGGCTTCCTGACGTTTCGATTGAGCGTGAAGGAACTCTTCTTTCTTCTCCAGGAAGGCGCTGTAACTCCCATTCACTCGCAGCAGACCCTCGGGGTATACCCGGTTAAGCTCGGCCACGCCGGTGGCGACATTCTCTAGAAAGTAGCGGTCGTGGCTGACGATTACGCAGGCAAACGCCGCCTGCCGCAGCAGATCTTCGAGCCACGCAATTCCGGCGAGGTCCAGATGATTGGTAGGCTCATCCAGCAACAGGACAGCGGGCGCCTGAACCAGCGCCTCCACGATCGCCAGGCGCTTCTGCCAGCCTCCGGATAATGAGGCTGCCTCGAGTTCGAGATCTTCAAAACCCGCCCGGCCCAGGGTCTCTGCAAAGTAGGCGCCGCGCTCGGTTGCCGCTCTTACCGAGCGTTCGATCGCTTTCTCGACCACAGTCCGGATGCTCGCTCCGGCATCAAACCTCGAGTCCTGTTCCACGTAACTGAGTTGCAGGCGCTTTCGAATGGCCACGTCACCGCTGTCCGGCAGTTCCGTCCCTGCCAGAATCCGCATCAGCGTGGATTTTCCGGAGCCGTTGGGACCGATTAGCCCAATTCGGTCAGCTTCCGAAACTGTAAAAGAGATGCCCTCGAAAAGCGGCTTCGCTCCGAACGCTTTGGAGATGTTCTGCGCGTTAATGATCGGCGGCAACGGCTACGGGCTCCTCATACTTTCGCTACAACGCCATCCAGAGTGGACCGCGGCGCAGCCTTAGAACTCTGAGTCGGCAATCAACTTCAAGAGTCGAAGAAGGGTTGTGCGTTCTTCCGGAGTCAGTGCTTTTCGGAGTTTATCGTCAGCGGCCATCCTCGCATTGATCAAGCGTTTCCTGTATCTGTGGCCCTTTGGCGTCAACGTAACGTGAATGGCTCTGCCCGATTCTGCTTTTCTCTCCGACACCAGCCCTTCCTGAGCCATTGACTTAATGGCCCGGTGCACGACGGTCCGGTCGATACCGAGAAAGGTGGCGATTTGGTTCTGGTTCAGCGCAGCGCCGCCCCGGAGTGTGGACAGGATGAAACCACGAGTCGCAGAGCACCGGGTTTTTCGTTCCAGTCTCTTCCCGACGGAAAAATAGGCGGCAGCAACATGGGCCAGTACCGAGTCCCTGAGGATATCTTGAGGAATGTCCTTCCTGGGAACGATGATCATAGGACGGTTACCGTGGCATCGAGAGGCCGCCGCCACTGCGGCGGTTCCGCATAAGCCGGCGATTTCTTCCCGATCGCAATCACCATCACAATTTCATGATACCGGGTTGAAAGCCCGAGAAATCTGGAGAGTCTGCGGCCATCGAATCCTTCCATGGGGCACGTGTTGAGTCCCAGTGCTTCAGCGGCAATCATCAGATTCTCGCAGGCCAACGATGTACTCTTCGTCGCCCACTTGATCATGTCGTGGCGAAACACCGGCGGCATCCCCATCGTCTTCCACAAATTCACCAGTCGAAAAAGCGCCCACTTGACCGCGCCAAAAATGCCGAATGGTCCTGGCATGAACAGGATCCGGCCGATCTTCGCCGTGCGCTCGTAGTCCCGGACTTTGGCGGGGCTGAAGCCGCTCCGGCGCATCCACTCCAACTGGGCTTGCGAGGTGGCCGCTAGCGACCCGATGTCGGCCACCGCAACCACCAGCGCCGACGCCGTTGCCGCAGGCATCTGTCCCATGCAGAGTTTCGCCGCGGTTGCCTTTCCGGGCGACGATTCCACCCAAAAGAACCGGTACGGTTGCGAATTGAAACTGGAGGGAGCATGGCGGGCTGCATCGAGGATTTGCTCACGCAGTACTGGCGAGATTTCAACCGGCGCAAAGGCCTTAACTGCTCTCCTGTGGAAGAGCGCTTCCAGAATTTCATTCATGGGGCACCTCCTCTGTTGCTATTACAACATATATATGTTGCTAACGCAACATACAACTCGCAATACCGGCGCTGGGTTTGTGCTGCGACTGGGAACTTCTCTGGAGTGAGCGACGCCACCGAGCCATCACTCGAGGGTGTTTTTTCTTCCTCGTGCCTACGGTCCAGAGCGACTCGATCTCTACTCTGCAAGCCTCTCCCGTCGCGTAGTGGCGAAAACTGCCGGCCTGCTCCAGCGCTCCGGTCGCGCACAGAATCCGCGCTATGACGCTAGGATTGAACAGGCTTAGATATCGAAAAACAGCTTGACGAATTTCTCAGGGAGTGCAATAGTTGCACTATGTGAGATTGCATGCCAACCCTGCAACGCTTTGGCACGGCGAGTAGTCGCATGTATGCCGATGATCACCGCCCACCGCATTTCCATGTCGTGGGCGCTGATTTTCAGGTGCTGGTCCGGATCTCCGATTTTGCCGTCATCGCCGGCAAGGCCAGAAAAGCCCAGATCGCAGAGGCAATGACGTGGGCTGAAGAGAACCGCGAAACGCTTGCCGTCAAGTGGGTGGAATTAAACGAACGAGGATAATCATGCCGAAAAGGGTCCTGCCGCGAATTGCCGAAGTTTCCGCCGGAAAGAAACCGTACACCCTGCGCATTCAGTGGGAACGTGGCGGTCAGAACACCGTTGACGTTTCCTCAGTCATTGAGAAGTTCAGCGTCTAC
This sequence comes from Terriglobales bacterium, assembly GCA_049521535.1. Lineage (GTDB taxonomy): Bacteria > Acidobacteriota > Terriglobia > Terriglobales > Acidobacteriaceae > CAZUCM01. The sequence continues at coordinate 6,560 of JBEKOS010000017.1, forward strand.
TCCGCTTTGCGGCGTTCGCCAGCACTATTCCGGCGTGTCCGGGTTGGCGAATATGGAACGGATATTGTTTGGACGGATAAACTCGACATGTCCTCCGACACACTCTGGCGGCTCGCACAGGAGCAAACCGGCAGAACCATGACGGCAGATGCTTTCCGTAAGTGGCGCGAGCAAAGAGAATATACGCTTGACGACGCCGCCTCGGCTCTCGGCATCAGCCGCCGCATGGCGGCTTACTATGATCACGGTGACAAACCGATTCCCCGAGTTGTTGCGCTCGCTACGCAAGCGCCTTAGGCAGAATCGGGGGAAATGGGCGGGCCATTCGGCTTCCAGCGCAGCACCGGCTTCCTGGCGGCGCTTACTTCGTCCAAGCGGGAAATGCGGGTATTATGCGGCGCAGTCATCACTACCTCAGGTGTCTCCGCGCATTCTTCGGCAATGCTGCGCATGGCGTCTATGAATAAATCCAGTTCTTCCCTGGACTCGCTTTCGGTGGGCTCGATCATCATGGCGCCGTGCACGATCAGCGGGAATGAGGTGGTGTAGGCGTGGAAGCCATAGTCAATCAGGCGCTTGCCGATGTCGCCGGTCTTGGGGCCTTTGGCGGCCTGCAAGCGGTCGCTGAAGACCACTTCGTGCATGGAGGGGGCAGAGTACGGGAGGTCGTACACGCCGCTGAGTTGCTTGCGAATATAGTTCGCGCCCAGCACGGCGTCTTCCGTGGTCTGGCACAAACCGTCGGGGCCGTTGGCCATGATGTAGGCCAGTGCGCGCACCCACATGCCGAAATTGCCGCAAAACGCACGGACTCGCCCGATGGATTGCGGCCGGTCGTAGTTCAGCCAAAGCCTTCCGTCGGGCGCGGCCTCGACGACCGGCACAGGAAGGAAAGGCTCGAGAATCGCTTTGCATGCCACCGGTCCGGAACCCGGTCCGCCGCCGCCGTGCGGGGTGGAAAAGGTCTTGTGCAGGTTCAAGTGCATTACGTCTACGCCGCTGTCTCCGGGACGCGTCTTGCCTACCAGGGCGTTCATGTTGGCGCCGTCCATATACAGCAGAGCGCCTTTTGCGTGGAGCATTTCGGCAATGCGCCGAATCTCCTGCTCATAGACCCCCAGGGTATTGGGGTTGGTCAGCATGAGCGCGGCAACGTCTTGGTTGAGCTGAGACTCAAGTGCCGCTAGATCGAGCGTGCCGGCCGAGTTCGACTGCAAGTTCTCGACAACGTAGCCGGCAATGGCGGCGGTAGCTGGGTTGGTGCCATGCGCGGAATCGGGGATCAGGATCTTCTTGCGCGGGTTTCCCTTCGATTCCAGGTAGGCGCGCACCATCAGAATGCCCGTCAGTTCCCCTTGCGCCCCAGCGGCCGGCTGGAGAGTGATGGCATCCATGCCGCAGATCTCAATCAGGCATTCGCTGAGCGTTTTCACGATTCGCAACGCGCCCTGCGAGACCTTTTCCGGCTGGTAAGGATGCGCTTCGGCCAGCTCCGGCAGCCGCGCCACCACTTCATTTACGCGTGGATTGTATTTCATGGTGCACGAGCCGAGCGGGTACATGCCCGTATCCACGCCGTAGTTCCAGGTAGAGAGCCGCGTGAAGTGGCGGATGATCTCGATCTCACTCACTTCCGGCATATTTCCCAGGTCGGTGCGGGCGACAGAACCCAGCAATTTGGCGGGATCGGCGTCAGGGACATCCAGGGGCGGCAGGGCGTAAGCCTTTTTGCCTGGCGATGACTTCTCAAAGATGAGACCTTCGTTCTGGCTCACGTGCAGCGAAGCTTTCTTAATGCGGGAGTTGTTATTCATTGCCCTGCCGCCTTCGCCGCCGCATCAATGGCAGCACGACTGACCATTTCCGTGCAGCACCATACCGCGGCATTGCCCAGTTCGGGATAGGACTTCTTCAACATGGGATATCCCCCGAGAATATGCTGCGGCAGCAAACGTTCATTGACGTCTTGCGGATCGCTCTTGGTTTGCACCACAAACTCATTAAACCGCGGGGCGCCCTCGAACAGTACCCTGGCGCCCGCGCGCTTGAATTGTTCCACGGCGTACGCGGTCTTGGCGAGATTATGCCTTGCCAATTCCTTGAGGCCTTCTTTGCCGTAAACGGTCATGAAGATGTTGGCCATCAGGGCTATCAACGCCTGATTGGTGCAGATATTGGAAGTCGCCTTTTCGCGGCGAATGTGCTGCTCGCGCGTGGCAAGCGTGAGCACAAAACCCCGCCGGCCTTCCTTGTCCTGTGCCTGTCCCACCAGGCGTCCGGGCATCTGCCGAACGAACTTTTCCTTGGTGGCAATCACGCCCGCATACGGCCCCCCATAGCCCAGGGGAACACCGAAAGCCTGCGTCTCCATGGCGACAATGTCCGCCTCCGTCGGCGGCTTTACCGCGCCCAGGGAAACTGCCTCTGAGATTGCGACCGCAAGCAGCGCGCCGTGCTGGTGTGCAAGATCGGCGATGGCCGCCACGTCCTCGATGGTGCCGAAGAAGTTTGGCGACTGAATCAGCACGCAGGCCGTCGAACCGGAAACGGCCTTGGCCAGAGCATTGATGTCCACGCGGCCATTCTCGCCGAAACTCACCCCGGATACCGGCAATCCCTGGTGCTTCGCATAGGTAGCCAGCACCTCGCGATACTCCGGGTGCACGCTACGCGCCACCACGACGCCGTCGCGGCCGGTAACGCGGCGCGCCATCAGCACGGCTTCCGTCGCAGCCGTCGAGCCGTCATACATCGAGGCGTTCGCCACTTCCATGCCGGTCAGTTCACAGATCATAGTCTGGAATTCGAAGATGGCTTGCAGGGTTCCCTGTGCGATCTCCGGCTGGTAGGGAGTGTAGGCGGTAAAAAATTCACCACGCGAGATCAGCGCGTCGATGATCACCGGCCGATAGTGGCGATAGGCGCCGGCGCCCAGAAACACGCTAAAGTGATCACCGTTCTCCTGCGCGCGTTCGCGAAACCAGGCGATGATCTCGGCTTCCGATTTCGCCGGCGGGATTTGCAGGTTGCGCGGAAGCCGGACTTCGGGCGGAATGTGCGCGAAGAGGTCGTCAATCGAGCCGATCCCGATTGCCCGCATCATTTCCTTGCGGTCGGAGGGGGACTTGGGTAGATATCTCATGGGGACAGTAGCCAGTAGTTAGCAGCTAGCAGCTAGTGGCCTGCAACATGGTGGTTATTCAGGCAATACCGGCTACTAGCTGCAAACCGCTAACTACTTTCTTCCTTCAGGAACTTCTCGTATTCCTCAGCGGTCATCAGTTTGCCGGCTTCGCCGGGGTCCTTCAGTTGCACTTTAATGAACCAGGCGCTGTGCGCATCCTGATTGATTTTTTCCGGCGAGGTGGCAAGTTCCGCGTTCGCTTCGATAACGGTGCCGCTCACCGGCGCATAGACGTCCGAGACCGCTTTCACCGACTCGACGGAACCAAAGGTCTTGCCGGCGTGGATTTCAGTTTCGGGTTTGGGCAGTTCTACAAAGACGATATCCCCCAGCGAGTCCTGGGCATGATCGGTGATGCCGATGGTGCCGGTGCCGCCCTCAACCTTTATCCACTCGTGCTCTTTCGTGTATTTGTAATCGGTAGGATAGCTCATAAGTAATTTCGCCTCTGGCTGTTCATGCTTGCTGCTTGTTGCCAGCCGCTGTTTTGTCGGCTTGCTAATTGCTGCTTACTACTTTCTTCCGCTTGTAAAAAGGCGCCGGTACAACCTTTGCCTTGACCACGTTGCTGCGGATCTGCACGCCGACAATGGTCTCCAGAGCAGACAATTCCAAGGGTAGGTACGCCAGCGCAATGTTCTTCTTAAGGAACGGCGCATACGAACCACTCGTCACGTAGCCGACTTCCCTGCCGCCGTCATCCACCACTTTATAACCGTCGCGGGCAATTCCCCGCTCAATCATCTCCAGCCCCACCAGGGTTCGCTTCATTCCTCGGGACTTTTGCTCTGCCAGTGCTTCCCGACCGAGGAACTCCGGCTTCTCCATTTTGCAGAAGCGGTCGAGACCGGCTTCCCAAACGGAAATCTCGTCTGAGATTTCGTGACCGTATAGCGGCAGCTTGCCTTCCAGGCGTAGCGTATTGCGGGCACCCAGACCACAGGGCACGCAGCCGAACTCTTTGCCCGCCGCGAGTACATCCTCCCACACGCGGGCGCTGGTTTCCTCATCCGGCGGAATGTAGATCTCAAATCCGTCTTCGGCGGTGTATCCGGTGCGCGCGATCATGATGTCTTTCAGGCCGCACACGGTTCCATGGGTAAGCCAATAGAACTTCACCTGCGACAGGTCTGCATCCGTCAACTTTTGCAGGGTTGCCATCGCTTGGGGGCCCTGAATTGCTATCTGCGTAAAATCGTCGCTCAGGTGTTCCGCCCAGCAATCGAAACTGCGCACATGCTCACTGAGCCAGCCCCAGTCTTTTTCGCGGGTCCCGGCGTTGATCACAATCAGAAAGTCATCTTCCGCCAGGCGGTGCACGATCAGGTCGTCCACAAAAGTGCCCAGCGGATAGAGCATGGCGGAATACTGGCACTGGTTCACCGCGACCTGGGAAACATCGTTCATGGTGACGTGCTGCACCGCGGCCAGCGCCTGCGGCCCGTACACGCGGATGTCACCCATATGGCTTACGTCGAAGATCCCGACTCCGGTGCGTACGGCCAGATGCTCGGCGATCAACCCACCGCTGGAGGGATACTCCACTGGCATGTCCCAGCCGTTGAAGTCCACCATCTTTGCGCCCATCCGGCGATGGACAGCATTCAGCGCGGTTTTGCGAGGGACAGACGCCCCATCCGATGCTTGGGCCAATGAAGTCTCCCAGAGATCCTGAAGACGAATCTCTGTTCTGTGGCAGAACCTCTACGCTAACACGCGAGAAAACGCAGGGTCAATTTGACCTGTACCGTATATCGGCTTAAGATGCGTCTGAAATCGCGCTCGTCCGAAACCACACACCTTATTGTTATGGCGCCTCGAAAACCTGCATTTGCAGTGGACGTGACTGGATTTGCCGCAACTCTGCTGGCACAAAGTGAAGTCGGCCCGCGCGCCAGAGCCATCGCCGACCGGGTGGCGGCTTTGTTTCCCGGTACGGCGGTCGTGGTGTACGTAATTGAAGATCAGGAGGCGCCCGCCTGGCTGGTCAAAGCCATAGCGGGTGAAGTCGCGGCAGGTGAGGTCATGGAATTCACCGCGGGAACGCTGGGGACAGTCGCGGAAGCCAAAGCGCCTCTGGTATTCGAGGGCGAAAATCTTCAGCGCGAAGACTACTCGCATCTTGACACACGCCGTACCGTCGCGGCTTTGGCTTATTTGCCCCTGCTCGCGGATGATGTCCTGCTCGGCGCGATCGAACTGATCCAGTACGATCAATCATTTCCCGAAGCGCTGTTGCCGGCTCTGCAGCCGGTCGCGGAACTCGGCGCAATCGCGATCGCCTCCGCTCAGAACTATGAGCGCGAGCGCAATATCAGCCTGCAATCCATCAGCCGCGTCACCCAGATGTATGACCTCGAGAAGGTCTTCAACTCGACTCTGGAGCTGGATGAATTGCTGGAAACCATCGCCAAGAAATTTCAGGAAGTAATGAACGTCCAGGGCGTGAACCTGTGGATGGTCAATCAGGATGCCGTCGAACTGGTAAACCGGGCCGGCTTTGATGCCACCGTGGAGTTAGGCGCGATCCAAAAGGCGGGGGACGGTATTGCGGGTGATATTTCCGACAGCGGCGAAGCTGTGTTCATTGATGATCCCGGCGACGAACGCCTGCAGCGGCGTAACGCCGGACAGGAAGACGCAGGCGTGTTCTCGCTTCTGGCGGCGCCTTTGATGGAAACGGGCAACCTGGTGGGAGTAGTGGAGGCGGTCAACCGTCTGGATGGCCTGCCCTTTGACGAGGACGATGAGTTTTTGCTGATCACCATGGGTGAAACCGCCAGCAACGCGCTGCACAATGCCAGCCTGCTGCAGGCGGAACGCAAAGTTGAGATTCTGGAAACCCTGGTCAAGGTCAGCGGTGAGATTACCTCTACGCTCGATTTGGACCGGGTTTTGGATGCCATCGTGAACGGGCCCAGCAGCGTGATCCCATACGAGCGAGCTGCCATAGCTCTGGATCAGCGTGGCCGCTTGCAAGTAAACGCGATATCGGGGGTGCTCAAGATTAACCCTAAGGATCTCACTACATCGCGTCTGCAAGAGGTGCTCGAATGGGCCGCGCTCTCCAAAGAGCCCGTATTCGTCGTCCAGCACGGGGACGAGGTGGAAGAGGAACGTCCTGAGACTCGCGCGAAGTTTGAGAAATATTTTGCAGACAGCGGTATGCGCGCTTTTCATGCACTGCCGCTGGCCGATGACGATGGCACGGTGGGCGTGCTCTCATTCGAGAGCAGCGACCCGGACTTCCTCAACACCGCCCACCTCGAAATGATCAAGGTGCTCGCCGGGCAGGCGACGGTGGCGTTGCGCAATGCGTCGCTCTATCGCGAAGTGCCGTTTATCGATGTGCTCGAACCACTACTCCAGAAGAAGCGCAAGTTCATGGCTCTAGAGAAGCGGCGGCGCCTGGCCTTGGTGGCGGGATGCGTGCTCGCTTTATTGTTCCTGGCCGCTTTTCCATTGCCGCTACGGGTAGATGGCCCAGCCTTGGTAGCTCCGGCTCGAACCTTCAATGTGCAGCCTGAAGTTGCCGGCGTTATCAACCAAGTGAACGTGCGCGAAGGTGACTTCGTCAGGCAAGGCACTGTCCTGGCCAGTCTGGCCGATTGGAAATATCGCTCCGAATTGGCGGCCGCACAAGCAAAGTACGAAACGGCAGTGTCGCAAATGGATCGGGCTCTTGCCGCCAATGACGGCGGCGAAGCCGGAATTCTGAGGGCTCAGGCGGATTACTGGGCATCCGAAGTGAACCGCGCTCGCGAGCGCCTGGAGATGACGGTATTGCGATCAGCAATCGATGGCCAAGTCGCAACTCCACATATCGATAACATGGTGGGCCGAAATTTGAATCTGGGTGATTCCTTTGCGGAAGTCGTCGATACCTCGTGGGCGGATGTAGATGTGTCGGTAGACGAGAGCGATGTCTCTCTGCTGAGGAGCGGCGACCGGGCTGTGGTGAAGCTTGAGTCTTTTCCCACCCATACGTTCCGCGGAGAGGTGGTAATCGTAAGCCCCAAGAGCCAATTGGAAGGCGCCGAGCGATTTTTTTACGCCCGCGTGCGCGTGCCCAACCGCGATGGTCTCATCCGCGCAGGAATGCAGGGCCGGAGCAAGGTATCCACCGGATGGGCGCCAGCCGGGCGAGTAATTTTCCGGCGGCCTGCGATGTGGCTCTGGTCAAGAATCTGGTCCTGGGTTGGCTGGTAATTCGAAGGGGATACTATGACTCGATGTGCGCTTATTTTGACAGTGACCTTGGTGCTGGCGCTCGGCGCATGCGAAAGCAACAATCAGCCGGCGACTGTGGTTGCGGCGCCCCCTCCCGCGGCACAGAATGTCGCCCACTCTGCGCCGCTCGCGGAAGAGAGCAGTTTTCTTGCTACCGGCCCTATCGTAGTTGAGAACCAGATCGACATAGTGGCCCTTCGCGCCGGTGTCATTTCCACAATCAAGTTCGACGTGGGGCGGGCGGTTAAGAAAGGGGAAGTTCTGGCCACTCTGGATGACCGTCAACTCGCGGCGGAGCGCGATGCCGCCGGGTCCAGGGTGCTCAGTGCCGAAGCCAATTTGAAGGATTGGCACGCCGAGACGGGAGTAGTCGAAGCAGATTTGAAGCGCGCCCAGGCCATGCGGGACGCCGGCATTAACACCGCGGAGGAACTGGACCACGCACGCTACAAAGTGATCGGATCCCAGTATGAGATCGAGAAGGCGGAGCACGACTTGAGCACTGCACAGCACAATCTTCACGCTCTGGAACTGGAAATGGAGAAGACGCGCATCACCGCACCTTTTGATGGAATCGTGGCGCGACGTTACACGCGCATCGGACAGAGCGTGGCGGTGGGCGACCGCCTATTCTGGCTCACCGCAGTCGCGCCCCTGCTCGTGGAGTTCACTCTGCCCGAGCGATTCTTCGCCGGAGTGCAGAACGGGCAAACCGTCACTGTCACGTCGTCAGACACTTCACCGGCGGTGGAACATGCCGCCAGAGTGATCGACGTCAGCCCAGTCGTGGACCCGTCAAGCGGGACGATTGAAGTGCGGGCGCAGATCGAGGGCCCGGCAACCGATTTGCGGCCCGGGATGCTTGCCAGCATTCGCGTCGCTTTGGCGCGTTGAACATCAAGGCGCCTAACGCCGCTGGTGGCACGCGGACTTTTCGCCGGGATGCAGGTGTGTCAGCATGAACATCGTCGAGGCCCTTAATGTCGCGTTACCGGAGATACCGGAACGGCTGGCGCGACAGAAACGCATGCCCAAGATGGATCCGAGGCTGGTTGGCCGCGAACATGTACAGGATGGCGTACCGGTAGTCCGTGTCCTAATCCCCGATAACCACCAGTATTACACCCTGCCTCCTGAGCATTGGGAATTGATTCAGCTTTTTGACGGCGAACGGACGTATGAACAAATAGCTGAAACTTTCGCTGCTCGCACCGGTATTGCGGCAACGGGCGACTGGGTGCTGGAGTTTGCCACGGTGAATGCCGAGGCCGCGTTTTGGTCCAAGACCCAGCAGGAAAAGAGCGCCCGCTTTCGTGAAGAACTCGTGGAAAAGCGGCGCGCCCGCACCCAGAAGAAATCAAAATGGAGCAACCTGGCGGAGATCACATTCCCAGCCTGGGACCCGGATGCTGTGCTCACTAAGGTCCATGAACGGCTATCGTTTATTTTTACCTGGCAGTTTCTGCTCTTCAGTCTCGTCATGTTCGGTTTCGCGGCATATGTGCTGGTAAGCCACTGGACAGAAATCGGACAGGACAATCTGGAGTTCTATAACTTCACCCACAAAAGCCTCGCCGACATTATCGAGTTCTGGGTACTGGTCTGTGTAATCGCCTGCATTCATGAGTTTTGCCATGGACTGGCTTGCAAGCACACTGGGGGAGAATCGCACGCCATGGGGTTCCTGCTGATTTATTTGTCCCCGGCCTTCTACTGCGACACTACCGAAGCGTGGGTGTACGGGAACAAGTGGCAGCGAATAGCCACCTCCGCGGCGGGGGTTTGGTCCAGCCTGATCATTTATTCCATTGCGAGCGTCGTATGGTGGGGAACCGCCATCGACGGCGGATTGCACAACTTGGCGTACATCGTGATGCTGGCGTCCGGCATCCTTCCCGTCCTCATCAACCTCAACCCGCTGATCAAACTCGACGGCTATTTCATGTTTACCGAACTGCTTGATATCCCCGAGCTGAAGGAAAACGCCACGATCTATGTAAACAATTGGACAAAGAAGAACATTTTTCGTTTGCCCGTGGAAGTACCCCATGTAACGTGGCGGCGCAGGCTGCTCTATGTGCCTTACACTTTGGCTTCCAGCTTCTACAGTTACGGAATGCTCTTCTTCGTGGTCTCTTTTGTTTTCAATATAAGTCACCGCTATAACCCAGACTGGGCATTTGTCCCCGCGGCCTTGCTCGCCTTGGTCATCTTCAAATCGCGCGTCCTTACCCTATGGAGATTTATGCGGCTCAACTACCTGGATAAAAAGGACCGAGTGAAAGCGTGGTTCACGCCCCACCACACCGCCTGGCTGGCCGTTTTGGCCCTTCTGCTTTTGTTCGCACCGGTTTGGCGAGAAACCGTGCAGGGTCGTATGGTGCTCGAACCCATGCGGCGTGCTGTCGTAAGAGTTGAGGTTCCGGGAACAGTAATACAGACTCATGTCGAAGAAGGCCAGATGATAGCGGCTGGAACTCCGCTGCTCCGGCTCCGCAACCTGGAAATGGAGTCCGACGCGGCTAGGGTGGCTGCAGACCTCCGGCTCGCTTCCGCTCGTGCCCTTGAGGCACAAATACGGCATTTGGACTTTGGGACAGCGGAACGTCAGCGCGAAGAATTGATTGCAGGTGACCGGGCCTTGCAAGAAAAAATGACCCATCTTACTGTCGTCAGCCCAGTTGCAGGTACTGTGATCACTCCCAGAGTGCAGGACTTGCTGGGCGCTTACTTGCCGCTCGGAAGTGAAGCAGTCGAGATTGCGGATACTTCCACGCTGCAGGCGCTGGTTTATGTTTCCGCCGCGGATGTCGGCAAGGTTCGGCCTGGCTCACCTGCGGCCATGCGCCTTGATTCGCGGGCCAGCTCAATCTTGGGCAACGTCGCCTTACTTGCGCCGGCTTCCTCGGGGCTGGAAAAAGGGCTCCTCGATCAGCAGGAATACAAGGGTATCGAGTCATCCCGCTACTATGTCGCCAAGATCCCGGTCCCAAATTATGACGAATCGCTCAGTGATGGTTTAACGGGCACCGCCAAGATTTTCGTTCGCCGCCGGAGCATTGCCGGATTCATCGGGCAGGCCGTGAGTGACTTCCTCCAGCGTAAACTCTGGTAATTCACGCACAAAATGTTAGAGGCTACGTAAAAACCGTAGCCCCTGTGATCCGGCGTATTAATCTTAAACAATCTTCGTCGGGGCGATCCGGCTCGGGGCGATCCGGCTCGGGGCGATCCGGCTCGGGGCAATCCGGCTCGGGGCGATCCGGCTCGGGGCGATCCGGCTCGGGGCAATCCGGCTCGGGGCAATCCGGCTCGGGGCAATCCGGCTCGGCGTTTGTACCATCTTGTTCGGGCTAGCGATCGTTGTGGGCTGCGCGACGGTGGTCGCTACCAAGGCTTTCTTTACCGCTGTCCGATTGCTGATCAATGACTTCTTTTGGATAGACATTCGAATTCTCCTTATTGATTTGTCCCGCTCAGCTATCTACATTGCAAGTCCAATACCAAACCGCGACGACTTAGTTCGCGTCTGAAAACCTAAGTCTCTGCAATTACTTACGCATTGTTCCAGAGGGAAAATGAAGCCGAGGGGGAACTAACACTCCGAGAATGTATTAAATATTAATATTTTATAGATCATATTTTAATCCACTCCGGTATCGCGTTGAATTTTCAATCCCTCCCCAGGCGATACTTGCGGCAAAGGTAGTGCATTCTCTGCTTATCGACCCGAAGCAGGCGCGCCGCTCCGATCTTGCTGCCGTCGCTACGCCGGAGCGCAGCCGTCAGATAGGCAACCTCAATCCTCGCAATTTCTTCATCAAAGTCGACCCCCGCTTCAGTGATGAGCATAGATTCCTGGCTGGCCGCACTGTTGTAAAGAAGCCGCTGCGGCAGATGCTGAACCTTGATCACTGGTCCATCGACCATGAGCACCAGTCGCTGCACCAGGTTTTCCAATTCGCGCACGTTGCCGGGCCACGGGTCCTCCTCCAGAATTTGCAGGACCTCCGGATCCATGCTCTTGAAAGGAACGTGATTGGCATTGCAGTAGGTGCGCAACAAATGACCGACCAGCAGCGGGATGTCTTCGGCCCGCTCCCGCAGGGCCGGCAGATGGATGGGCACCACGTTAATGCGGTAGTAGAGATCTTCCCGAAAGCGCCCGGCGCGTACCTGTTCCTCCAGATCTTCGTTGGTGGCGGCCAAGAGGCGAAAATCGATCTTCTTGGCGCTTTGCCCTCGGAGGCGAGTAACCGCGCGGTCTTCCAGGACCCGCAAGAGCTTGCTTTGCAAAGGCAAGCCCAGGGTGGCAATCTCATCCAGGAAGAGAGTGCCCGTGTGGGCCAATTCAATGTGCCCTGCCCGGGCGGCGCGCGCGTCGGTGAAGGCGCCCTTCTCATGCCCGAACAATTCAGATTCGATGAGGTTCTCCGGCAAAGCCGCACAGTTGATGCTGATAAACGGCTTTTCGGCCCGCGCACCGAGCGAAACGATGGCGCGGGCCACCAGTTCCTTGCCCGTGCCGCTTTCTCCGCGAATCAGGACGGTAGTGGCGCTGTCCGCGACGCGGCGGATGGCCTCATAAACGCGCAGCATGGCCTCGCTACCGCCAATCAGTTCTCCACAGGAGACGTGTTCCACCTCCTCGCTCTCTCGGGTTCGGCACTCGATCTCCACCCAGCGCTTTTCCAATGCACGGGCGAGCACGAGGCTTACCTGGTCAAAGCTGATGGGCGCAACAAAATATTCGTCCACGATGGGCGCGGCCTTCAAACGGAGATTGCGGCCTCTGGAGCGCGTTAGCCCGATGAGCACACTATCGGGCGCCAGCGAGCGCAACTCATTGAGCGCTCTAATGCCGTCCTCGCTGCCCTCCCCGATCGTATCGATGTCCAAGCAGACGGCGTCCGGGGGTTGTTTCATCACCCTCGCCAGCAGTTCATCCCAAGTCTGGAGGAGCTGGAGGTCATAGCCTCCAGCCAGGTAGGCCTCGGCTTCGGGGCGCACCAAATCGTCGGTGGTGACGATGACCACGCTGTAGCGGGACGGAAGGGGCCGCGCAACTGCACTTCTCATGATTCGTCCTCCTGCGGTAACGCATTATGGCAAAGTTTTGCACCCTTGTGTATTAAATATTTCTACAATGCCGGCAGGGTGCGCGATATTCCGCAAATGGTGCTTCGCGCATTGGGTGTATAGTGTTGGACTAACAGGATACAAAATAGAAATTTCACCTCGCCGGTTTTTGCAAGGATCGGGTGGTTCCGGGAAAGGAGAATCGTTTGGACATCAATGTCCGTAAGCGCTCGCAGGTCCAATTGATCCAGCTACGCGGGCCTTTGAGGATGGGCCCCGCGGTGGACGAATTGCGTCAGACTTTTGAGGAGGCACTGGGCAACGGGGACCATTGCTTCGCGATCAATCTTGCCGAGGTGCCCATGATCGATTCCAGCGGTATCGGACTGCTGGTGAAGTTCCTGGCTTCCGCCAAGAAACTGGGCGGAAACATCAAGCTGGTCCAGCCCTCGAAATTTGCCGTACAAACGCTCAAGCTGGTGGGCGTTCTCAATTTGTTTGAAGTTGACCAAGCCTGCAAGTTCGGAGTCGATTACGGATATCACTACAGCGATATCGGAAACCCTGGCGCGCCTTGAAATCCCGGAGCAAAAGCGCTTTGAGATCGACCTGGCGGTACAGGAGGCCCTGGCCAATGCCGTCGTGCATGGCTGTAACGGAGATCCCTCCAAGACGATCCGGTGCAGGTTGGACGGCGATCAGCAGGGCCACATCGTGATTATTGTGACCGACCCCGGTCCCGGCTTCCAGCCGGAACTCCTGGCCAACCCAAAGCAGGCCGAGAACCTATACGGCGACCATGGGCGCGGCGTTTACCTAATCCGGGAACTCATGGACGAGGTCCAGTTCGAGCACGGCGGCGCCGAAATCAGGATGTGGAAGTATTGAGGTTGAGTACCCCCGAAGCTCCGCACGCTTTTTTCGAATAGTAAATTGAGAGATTCTTTGCTCTCATTCTCGGTAGCGAATTCCTTAATAATCGCAGTACAATACAGGGCGGCACACCAGCAAATGAAACCATCTACTTGCGGTTGCACCCCATCTCCGGAGGTGAGATGAGATGAACTGTCCTCTATGTGGCACTCCACTTACGCCGGGTCAAAGCACGTGCTCGATCTGTGGGTGGGACGCAAAGGAAGGAGTTTCGCAACCGGATTCCAAGCCTCGAGTTGCGACGAAAGCAGCAAAGAAATCGGGCCAGTCGCGGCCACCATCCTACGAACTGCTGAGACCGATACCGGTGAACCCACCTCGCGTATCTTCCCGAGGCGATTCCTGGGCGTGGGTTTTACTAGTTGTGCTGGTAGCGGGCGGCGCCCTCTGGGTGGCACTGGGTTCACGGGGACCCTCGGTCCCAGGCGCTGTAGGCGTGCTTCTGGACCGCTTCACGCAGGACACCGCGCTTAACCCCGGATTATGGCTGGCAAACGGATCTGCCGGCGGCACAGCGGCATCGAAGCTCACATTGCCACCCAGCACCGCAGTAGCGCCCACTTTCGCGTTTTCCAACGACAGCGGGCTTAGCTTGGCGGGAGCAGGGGCAGATTTGCAAGCGGCAACGATACAGAGCGCCACTACGGTCACGCCTCCGTTTAGCCTGGTCGCAGAAGCCATGGCGCCGCGAGCAGGAACCGGTTTTGATTTGCTTCTGACTGATGAATCCGCAAACAACGGTCTTGGGCTCACCGCGACAATCGATTCGGACAACGGAGCGGCAGGAATCAAGTACGTGGTTCCGCAAGGGCAAACCTGGGCCGCGATGGGAACTTTGTTCCCTTCCCCTCAGGCAAACACCTGGTACACGCTCTCGATCACGGCTGACGACGCCGGTAAGTGGGCCCTCGAAGTTCGCGACGGCGCCAATATGGTTGGTTCTGCAGTGATACCGGCGGGCCATCCAGGTCTCTCCAAGGGTCCCTTTTATGTCGTGCTGGGTCAAAGCAGGACGGCAACGCCAGGCGCCGAAGCTGGCCCGGTATCCTGGCGCTCGGTTCAGGTAATCAGCGGCCTGCTGTCTGAGGCAGCCGGACCACCCCGGTTACGGATGTGGCGAAAATGAACCAACGAAGCAGATTTGTTTCCTGTTCAGCTCTCCTCGTTTTACTGGGGCTCGCGGGCAGTTGCGGACATCGCGTGGAGGATTCGCGTATTGTTTCTGACCTCCAGAAGAGGCTGCTTAAGGAATCCTCCTTGAATGGATATGACGTACACGTAAACGCGCAAAATGGGGCAGTCATACTAACCGGTGTCGTCGGCTCAGAACAGGACAAAGCAAAGGTCGAAATGCTGGCCAGTTCATATGCCGGCGTCAGCAGCGTGGCCGACAGCTTAAAGGTTATATCGCTTTCTTCTGATGACAATGCGATCGCTAAGGCGATACAAAGCAGTTTTGCCTCCCAGCCGGAATTGGCCAAAGAGCAGTTGAGTGTGGCTTGCAGCAACGGGGTGGTCACCCTGACAGGCAGCGTCAGCAGCGCCGTCGCGTATTCGCAAGCGGAAACACTTGCGAAGCAGGTAAAGGGAGTGCAGAGCATTGTGAATCAGGTGCAGGTCAAAGCTCCGCCGGCAACCGTAGAGGAAGCAAAGGGTATGCCTCCTGCACCTCCATCGCTGCCAGAGGCCCAGGCTAGGCCGCCAGAGACAAAACCCGCATCAACGCAGGAATTGGCGGCGGCAAAGCCGACTCCAGCAATCCCGCCTAAGTCCACGCCTGTACCCAAACCGGTTCCGATCGAAAAACCGGCCCTTCCAGTAGTCGCAAAAGCGAGCCTGCCGGAAAAAGCCGCCTCCGCTCCCGCGTCAAAAGCAGCGCAACCGAAAGCCGAAACGCACCAGCCTGAGCGTGCCGCCGCGCCAACGGTGGAGTTGCAGATCAGTCCATCCGCTATCGCACCTGGGCAGTCCGTCACGCTCACGTGGCATTCACAAAATGCAGTCAAGCTTGAACTGAAACCGGGAATCGGCGAGGTGAAGCCGTCGGGCTCCAAAGTTGTGAGACCGAACGGCTCAACCGAATACACGCTCTTGGCAAAAGGCCCCGCTGGGAGCGCAACTTCCACGGCTACCGTACACGTAAGCACCCCGGCTGCCGCTCCCACTATCAGCGCCGCCGCTCCGGCAGTCGTTGCGCCCACCGCCGCTGCTCAGGCGGCAAGTGCTCCTCCCGAAGTCGTGCCAACCGCGAAATTGACCGCCAGCAAGCCTTCGATTCGGCAAGGCGAATCCGTCACGCTCACTTGGAGTTCGAAAGACGCTACCGTAGCGACAGTGGAGCCCGGGCCAGGCGACGTCGAGACCAATGGCTCCACTACGGTGACTCCGCAGCACACGACGGAATATCATCTGATCGCCAGGGGGCCGGGTGGTGCCGGGCGCGCGACGGTGAAGGTTGTGGTTCGCGAGCCTTTTCCCGTGACCATTCCTGCTGGGACAACATTCACCATCAGCCTGAAGGAGAAGGTCGACGAACATACGCAGACGAATCAGAAGCTGGCGGCCTTCGTCGCTTCACCGGTATTTGCTGAGGGATGGGAAGCAATTCCGAGGGACACGCCGGCGCAGGTCTTCGTGGTGGAAATGAAGAAGGCGGGCCGCATGAGCGGTGAATCCAGAGTCAAGCTTTCGCTTAATGAGATTGCAGTCGGCGATAGGAAATATCCCGTGAGCAGTTCGGTATTCGAGAAGGCCGGGCCAGCGCGAGATTCAGGCGCGTTCATGGACTCGAATATGCTGCAAGTCCGGCTCGCGCTGGGCAGTATCGTCAGATTTCAGCTCACGTCCCCGGTAACCGTAATTGCAAACCCCTAGGAGTAGATTCGAGAGCTGAGAATGCGCCTGAGCGTCATGGCGGTGATTTTTCAGTCTGCAGATCAGCCAGCAGAAGAGCTCTCCAAGACCCGCGAAGCAGATTGCGCCACATGTGGGCAATGAGCCACACCATCAACACCGACCACACATGACGATGCAGAGTGTGCTCCTCCCCTTTTCACAATGAACCGCATTGAGAAACTTACGCTGAACCCCCGGGTCACCGTGCGTAATGCAGGGACTCCCGATCCGGCAGGCGGATGCGTAGTCTACTGGATGCAGCGTTCGCAAAGAGCATTGGACAATCCTGCTCTGGACGTTGCCATCGAGCTTGGTAACGAACTGGGTAAGCCCGTGGTTGTTTTTCTCGCTCCGGCTCCGTTTTATCCCAATGCGAACCGTCGGCATTACAGATTCCTGGGAGCCGGAATCCCGGACATCGCGGAGGATCTGGCTCGCCGTAATGCCGGATTGGTGCTGCGAACCTATCCTGACCACAGCCTGGCAAGACTCTGCGAACAGGTCCGGCCGGCAATTGTCGTAGGTGACGAGAATCCATTGCGGGAACCCGAGCATTGGCGAGTCCTCGCAGCAGAGCGTCTGCGGCTGCCCTTCTGGACTGTTGATGCTGACGTAATCGTGCCTTCACGGATGATGGGAAAAGAACACTATGCCGCCCGGACCATCCGGCCACGCCTGCACGAACTTCTGCCCCAGTTTCTTGTTCCCAAGAGGGCAGTTCTCGCTCGGGTCACATGGAAGAAGCCGCGAAATCTCCCGTCGATGTCTCCAAATGATGACTTCACTGCGGGCTGGTCCCTGCCGCATGTCGTCTCGCCTGTTGCGAGTTGGGTCGGGGGAACTCACCAAGGTTTGCGGCGTTTGTCCCACTTTCTAAAACAGCGGCTCGAAGCCTATCCCGACGACCGGAACCATCCCGAACTTAACGGGACGAGTCAACTATCGCCGTACTTGCACTTCGGCCATCTCGGCCCGCTCACCGTGGCGCGCGCCGTGCAGGGGACATCTGCCCCAGAGCAGGCAAAGCAGGCATTCCTCGAACAATTGATCGTCCGTCGCGAACTCGCCGTAAATTTTGTCCTGTACAACGAGAATTACGATTCCTGCGAATGCCTTGAGCCTTGGGCAAATCGCTCGTTTGCAGAACATGCGAAAGACCATCGCCCGAGGGTCTACAACGAAGAACAACTCGAGCGGGCTGAAACTCACGATCCTCTCTGGAATGCCGCCCAGAAGCAAATGACCCTGAGCGGCTGGATGCACGGCTACATGCGCATGTACTGGGCGAAAAAAATCCTGGAATGGAGCCCCTCGCCCGCGATCGCTTTCCAGCGCGCGGTCTGGCTCAATGATGCTTATGAGCTGGATGGCCGCGATCCCAACGGCTACGCGGGCATCGCCTGGGCCATTGTCGGCAAACACGATCGGCCATGGTTTGAGCGGCCGGTATTCGGCCAGATTCGTTATATGTCCTACGCCAGCACTTCAAAGAAATTTGACTCCGCGCGCTACATCGAGGATGTGCGGCGCCTAGAGGCGGGCCGCGTCGATGATTAACTGAGAGGAACTACGAAACCGAGCCCCAGTTGCGGCGCTCGATGAATGTGGGCGGCTCGTACGTGTGTCCCGAAGCCAGCCGGTTTTCCTCGCGGCGCGTAGACCACAACAGGAAAGGCCCCATTACCGCAGCCGTAAGCCGGGCGACAAAGGGAAATTCCTTCTCGACTTCGCGGCGCAAGGTATGAATCCGCTCGCTCACGCTGCGATTGACTTTCCTGAACTCTCTTTCCATTACCCAGAGCGACGCATTGTAAGCTCCGCGGAGCTTCTTCACTTGACGCGAGAACCGTTCGCGGACACGCGGGTCGGGATCGTCCTTGTAGCGTCGCCAGCCCTGGAGCATAGTCTGGCACAAGCGATAAAGGCTTGGCCCGTTGCGCTCGAAGTCGCGCCAGAACGCCCAATCCAGGAACCGCTTGGAATCATCGCGGGAGATGGCGCCATGCCGGAAGTTGAATTTGTACTGGCCATGGATATCCGCAAGATCAACGTCCTCCAGGAGGCGATCCTGGCTGGCCATCTCCTGGTAGAGCGGCGTGCCGGGCACCGGAGTGTAGAGCATGAACTGGTGGAAGTCGGTCTGGCAGCCGATCGCCGCTTCGATCTCCCCGACAATGTTGTCCGGCGTGTGGTGTTCCAAGCCGATGATGGTCGACCCCTGCACGCGTATACCGTGTTCGCGCAGTTCCGCGGTGAGGTGCTGAATATCCGTACCCTGAAGCTTGGCATAGCCGGCCTTGGGGGATTCCAAACCCATCCAGATCCAGGAAACTCCGAGCTCCACCAGTTCGAGCATGGTGTATTTCCGAATCGCATTGGCGGAAGAAAACACCGACAACTCCCAGCTCTTGCCTTTTTGCTTCATCAGTTCGAGCAGCCGCATGGCCCGCGGACGATTCAGCAGGAAGTTTTCATCCATCACAAAGAACGAATCGACTTTGAGTTCGGATTCGATCCGGCACATAACCTCAAACAACTCGTCGCCGGTCTCGAAAAAGTTGATGAACTTCCCTTTTCCGCCAAAGAACGATGACGTGGTGCAGAAATTGCATCCCATGGGGCAGCCCACGGAGGGGATGATGGTTGCTGCCGTCTGGCCCTTCCGGTCCGGGAGGCGAACCCCCATGATGCGCGCCTTCATGCCGGACACAATGGCGGGATGGCGGATCGGGGCGTGTTCGTCTTCGCCCAGATACCGGCGCATCCACGAAATGCCCTCTCCCCGCACGATGTGGTCGGCATCGACCATGGCCTCCACGCCCGGGATGGCCGCCACATGTCCACCCACCACAATCACCGAGGAAGGCGACAACTCTCGCACCATCCGGCACATTTCGCCGACCTTCAGGACATTCACAATGATCGACGAAATGCCAACAATGTCGTACTGGTGCGTCGTCAGTTCACGCGCGAAGGCTTCGCGTGTGGGAAAATCCAGCACGCTGCATGGCGCGGAGATGTTCTCCTGAATCATCATGATGCCCCAGGAACGATGGAACATGCGCAGCGAGAATCCGCCTTGCGCGCGGGTGACTTGGTTGTGATACAGCTCCATGGGATTGATGGCGCGGCTGCCAAATTGGTCGTCCTGCGCGTAAGGACCGAACACGGAACTCAGCAGGACACGAGCGTTGCTTTTCTTGGGATGAATCTCCATAACACTTGGAGATTACGCTGCGCGCGCGCGTTTCGCAGTGATGTCAAGCACATTACAAAACTATTACATGCTGCAAACTCGGAGCGCCGCAGGCTAATTGGTTCCTGTGAAGTGCCGAAGACACGCCCGAGAATAGCCCCGGACTTCCGTCCGGGGAAATCGGCACCTAAGATTCGTAGTCGCGCAGGGACGAATGAAGGCCCTTAGCTCAAGTTACTTCGGTTCTTCGACGAAGTGACGCGCTTGGCAGACCGTTATAATCAGAAGACTGGTGCTTGCACCAATGGGAAAACAGGAAGTAGATGCAGTCTTTAAGTAAACTCAGAATTCTGACGGCCGCTGGTGTGATATTCGTGGCAGCGTTGCCTGTCGGCGCGGTTGGAAAGTCGCCCGAGATGAACTCGGCCTCCGCGTCGGTGGCTGCAATCCAGGAGCACCGGCTACGTCTCTATCACACCCACACCGGCGAACGGATTGACATCATTTATCGCGCGGGGGACCAGTACCTTTCCGACGCGCTCGACCAGCTCGATTACTTTCTCCGCGATCACCGGACCGGCGACGTTCGCCACTACGATCCGCATGTGTTCGACCTGCTAGCCGATTTGGTCGCCGAAGTGGGGCATGCCGGCAGCGAGATTGACATCATCTGCGGATACCGCACGCCCCACAGTAACGAATTCCTGCGTACGCGCAGAGCCCATACCGGAGTAGCCGCGCACAGCCTGCACATGCAGGCGCAAGCCATCGATATTCGCGTGCCCGGGGTCCCCACCGCGGTCCTGCGCGATGCCGCACTAAGGCTGGGGCGTGGTGGAGTCGGATACTATCCCGGCTCGGAATTCGTACACGTGGATACGGGCCGCGTGCGCCACTGGTAGCTGGCCGTTACCACGGATACGGATAGCCTTTGTCCAGCACCTTCTCCAGATCCTTGTCGTAGCCGTAAATGTCGTCGTAGAAATAGACCTGTCCGTCTTCCCGCACGACCACAGTACCGTAAACAATGATCACCGGAATGGGTTGCGCAAGATTTACCTGTTGCGGCGCATCGCTGTTCATGGCCGCGCGAATGCGGTCCATGTCCCAGCCGGGATTGTTGCGGAGCACCCAGGCGGCAAGGTCGGCCGGCTTTTCCAACCGTATGCAGCCGTGGCTGAAATCGCGCCGCGACCGCGAGAAAACTTCCCGCACCGGGGTGTCGTGCATGTAGACACTATGAGAATTGGGAAAGATAAATTTCACCAGACCAAGTGCATTCGCAGGCCCGGGATTCTGCCGGATGGAAAGCTCGCCCGAACGGATCTGCGCGAGCACGTCTGATGTGACCGTCCCGGAGGCAACCACATCCCCCCGGTTATCCACTACGGAAAAGCCTTTCTTTGCCAGGTACCCTGGGTCTTTGGCAATCTTGGGAACGAGCTCCGACCGGATGATGGAGCGAGGCACATTCCAGTAAGGCCGGAACACAACGTACTGCATGGTGTCATCGAAAACCGGCGTGCCATGGCCATAGGCTTTGCCCACGACGACGTTCATTGCCAGCGCAACTTGGAGCTTGTCGTCGAAGGCGCGCAGGCGAAATTCCGGAATATTGACGACAATCGGCGACTTTTGAAAAATATCGGGCAATCCGCGCCAGCGCTCAAGGACCAGTTGCATCTGGCGAACTCGGCGACTGAGCGGCACATTAAGGTCGGCAATGGTTTTGGCGCCAAGACGCCCGTCCGGATCACGCCCATGGCGAAGTTGAAACTTCTTGACCGCATCCACCAGCGCACCCTGATAGACCGTGCTATCCGGCGGCACGACAGCATCCGCCGGCAGGTCGCCTACCAGACGGAGTAGCCGCGCCATCCGCGGGACACCCGCATAGGTGTCGCCAGCCTCAATCGGCTTTTTTACTGTCGGAAGCTGTTCGCCATCGTCGTGCATTGCCAGTTGCGTGTATTTTTGCAACTCCTCAAGGGTGCGCCGGTATCCGGGAAAGGGCGGTTCCACTTGCGCCAGCGCCGCGGCAACGTCCGGGGCATTCACGACCTGCGTCTTCAGGAATTCGGGCAAATCGTATTTCTTGTTCTGGAGATCAAAGCCGAAATCAAAATGTTGGGGATTCACTTTGCCGATGTGCAAGTCGGAGATATATCGCATCACACATACCGTCAGCTCCAAATCGAAGAGCGATGCTTCCGCTTCGGTCGGGGGCGGCGAGGCAGTGAACTTCGCCAACCTTGCCGGCCATCGTGGCCCATCATAATCGTCGGCAGAAAGCCCCTTCTGTCCGGCGGTTTGCAACCGCGCAATAACGGCCTGCGCCTGGCTGGTGGGCTTCATTCCGCTGGACTTCACTTCGCTGATCCAAGCCAGCCCATATCCATACGAATCGTAGAATTCTTGCAGGTGCTTCCGATAGTCGCTGAAATCCGGCCAGCGCAGATCGGGGAGCTTTCCGGCTTCTATGGTTGAACGCAGAACGGTCTGGGCATCGGGTCCAATCGTCTGAGGCGTGGAGAGCGGCAACGCGCTGCTCGTGGGAGCACAGAATGAGGCGATCGCGACCAGTGGAAGGACACACCATTTAGCAGATCGGTTTCGGACGAATGACATTATTGCTGACTCCTGCTGCATTAGTGTAGCCGAAGTTTCCGGTGCCCCACGTTTACCGCGCGCGAGCCTTTTGGCAAGCGGTTAGGCGGGGCGATAGACTCAGGAGGGCGTACGAAATCTAGCTGGCAGTCGCGGCAGAGCAGATTAGATTCGTCCCAGGTTGGCGCCAAAACGCATCGCCGCAAACCTGCAGCGCCAATTGGAAGACGGAGGACATCAGCGGCAGGTCCACCCACAATCAGCCTGCCAAATCACCGGTGCGACCACCATCATGCCGGTAGCGGTGCGGGCAATTCCTGCTAAAAAACGCCTTCCGAGGCTGCTTGCATTTCTATTCGGTCAATTGAGGTCGCCGTTCTTGAAGTACTTGGTTCCCTGCAGAGTTACCTGCAACGCCAGACCTTTCTTGGTGAGCTGATACACCCACACGCCGGGCGCCACCGAGGACGCCCCGGAATACGCGCCGCCCTTCGTGTCGCTCTTGGCGGCGGCATCGGCCTGCGTGGAAGCATCCCAGCCGGAGTCGATAAAACGCGCCAGCGCCTGCTGGTTCTCGAAGAGGAAGATCACGCAATAATCCTTGATGCCGGCGCCTAAGCCTACTCCGCCGGAAATCATCTTCATAAAAGTCTCTTTCTTTGTTTTGTTGTCCACGGCCATGCCGCTGCCGCGCGCCGTGCTCACCACCAGAAGGTTCATTCCCATGTTATCGAAAGCCGCATAGCCGGCAGCGCCGGCGACGGCGCTCTTCGCGTGCGGTTCCGCTTTGTAGAGCCGTTTCATTACTGCCGCGACATCCTTGCGGATGTCCGCGCGCTTTTCGTCAGGGGTATCGTCCTTTGCCCACGCGGATACGGTAGCCATCAGAAGCACCGCCACGAGGGTCGCGATTGTCATATGTTTTCTCGTCATTGATGATTCCTTTACCTGCAGAATTGAACGTGAACCGTCATTCCGGAAGCCTTGCAGATTCCTCTCAGAAACACAACTTCCTGCCATGTTAGAAGTGTAGACCACCCGTCGCACTCCAGTACCTGTCAAAAGTTACAGTCTTCTCGTATGCTTGGGCAAGAGAGGCGGGGCTTTTTCTATCTCATCGACAGTGGTAATCTTGCCCGCATATGGAAACGAAAAGGTCCTCTGATCCCTGGTCGCTCATCGTAATTCTGCTCACCCTTGGGCTCTTTGTCTTGGCATTGATCGTCAAGGGATTCACCCATGACCTGCTGCTGGAAGCCGGTGTTTTTCTGGTGTCGGTAAAGTTGATTATGATGGCCAAGAAAAATGCGGAGACCGAAGCCCACCTGGACCGGCACCTGTTGGAAATCAAAGAACTGCTGACACGCAGGAATTCGCAGAATGCGGATTAGAGAATTATTCCTCCCGTGTTAACCACGCGCGATGGAACTGCGCGCGGTTAACACGGGGAGCCAGGAGACGTTTCAGGCGACCAGTTGAGTAGCGGCGGCCGCAAACTGCGTTTGCCGGGCTGCCCGGCACATAAGGTCGAGCACTTCCCGAACTGAGCAGAAGGCAAAAACGGATTTAAGATTCGTTAATTGAAGCAATTGTTCCACCCTCGGGACTACGTTCATTAGCTTGAATTCCCTGCCGGTTGCCTGCGCCCATCGCAGCAGCAGGACGAGCGTACCCAAACCGGCGGCATCCACCGTGCTTATCCCGGCCAAATCAAGCACAACCAGGCGAAGGGGCGGTTGAGACGTCACCATTCGCCGCAAATCATCGCCCTGGCCAGCGGTTAGTTTCCCGGCACAGCGGTAGACGGTCACATCACCCAATTTTTGTATCGTGAGGCTAAGCATTTGATTCCTCTCTATTTCTGTTTGCTCATCAATGAGTACGATATTTAGACGTCGAAAGTTTCATTTGGTTATACGATGAGCTGGTCTCGCGTTCACCACGAGCGATAAACCCCTGCGTGGTAAACGTGTAGCGCCCGCAAGGGGATCATGGGAATTCGACGCGTATCGTAAAATATCGAATTGCGCATTCCTGGTCCCTCATGTCTTTCTTCCTGCGACGATATGGTTTCCTGCTGCCGCTGATTTTGGCGTTGCCGTTATGGGCGCAGGGCGGACCACCACTGTTGACGGACGATCCAGGAACCCCGGGCAACAAAAATTGGGAAATCAATACCGCGGTAACCGTTTCTGAATTCCAGCGTGAGCAGGATGTGGAAGCGCCGGCGCTCGACATCAATTACGGATGGGGAGAGCGCATCCAGCTAAAGTACGAGTCGTCGTGGCTGTATCTGAACGCGAATGGCATGCTGCCCGCCAACGGCTGGGCCAACTCCCTCGCGGGAGTAAAGTGGCGTTTTATCGACAACAAAAAACACGAGCTTGCCATTTCCACTTATCCGCAGTTTGAGTGGAGCGTGCTCGCAAGTTCGGTGCGGCGGGGCTTGGCCGACCCCGGCCAGAGTTTCCTGCTGCCCATCGAGGTGACCAAGGCCCTGGGCCCAATCGAACTGAACCTGGAGGGCGGGCACTGGTTTTCGACCAATTCGCCCGGATGGATCAGCGGCCTGGCCGTTGGTCATCAGCAAACGAAACGCCTGGAACTGCTGGGCGAGGTCCACCGCGTCACCGGAGCATACGCCGCGAACCAAACCGTCTTTAACCAGCCCAGCACGCAAACGGTCTTCAATCTGGGCGGGCGATTCCGGCTAATGGACGCAGCGCTGTTCATCTTCTCCGCTGGCCGAAGCTTCAGCGGCCCCTCCAGCGGACAACCCCAGTTCATCGGCTACTTCGGCGTGCAATGGCTGTTGCCGGTGAAAGCGGAAGCGGCGGACAGGCCCTGACGAGCGTTTCGACCAGATAACGGAGCGGCTTCATCCGAAAAGCAGTCGCAGCACCAGCCCGGGCACGCTGTCGGGATTAACGCGGATCTATGCAGATATCGACGGACGACACGACGCCGGAACCATAGCATTCGTGGTGCCTTGTCGTCGCCATAGTTTGTCTTTGGTTGATCCGAGTCCGTGAGCGTTGATCGGCGACGAGCTTTTCCTGTATTACGGAATCAACGAACAATAGCGCAGGTTCGTTCTCCCCGGCCAGATGCTAGAATCTCTGCTGGATTCCCATGGCAAGTCGCAACAAACGATTGCAAGTCCTGCTGTTCCTCCTGGTCATTGTGATTTATGGGGGAGGCTTATTACGCAATCTGCACGAAAGCAGACGGCGCTCCCTGCATTTGAAGGAGACGCCCACAGCGGGCGATCACATAAGCATCTCCCTTGATGTGGTGAACGCCGACACTTCCGCCCTGGAGTTGACCACACGCATGAGTTTCCGCCTGGAGGGCGCGCTTGCCAGCGATCCGGTGACACCCGCAGTGGACCTTACCCTTTTCCTCAACGGGATCCGGGGACCGCAACAGATCGAGTTTTCGCGCGGCCGGCGCATAAATCCGGTCGAGGCAGTCTTTTCGCTCGACGGCGACGCCAACAAATACCCCTTTGACCGCTATGGGGCCTCGATCTGGATGATGATCACCAGGAAAGCTCCTCCCAAAAAGCCTTCAACCAAGAGGCCACAATCTCCCCCGTTAGCACCCGTGACCCCGGTTCCCCCGGCGCCCGCGCCGCAGTCTGGGACGCCGCCAACCAGATCAAGCACCGAAGCGCCCGCAGCCCCGCCCGACGATACGGCCAGCGGGCTCCTGGTGGCCGCACCTCAAGAGGACGAGACATTGCCGGTTTCATCCTCGCTTGACGCCTCGATTCCCGGCCTGAAGTTTCAGGGCCAGAGCGTGCACCTTGCTGGCCTGGGGTGGGAAGGTTTCAACCTGACCGTGCGCCGGGCCGACAATGTAGTGATGGTATCTACAGTCATCATGGTGTTGATGATGGGCATCGCCCTCAGCGTCTTTCTAATGAGTTCGAAGGCGCTCGCGTCAGACGAAAAAATCGAGCTGCTGCCGTTGTCGCTTTGCGTAACCCTCCTCTTTGGTCTGCCCGCCCTGCGCAACACCCAGCCGGCCGTGCCGCCGCTCGGCGTGTTTGGCGATTATCTTTCATTCATTTGGGCGGAGATGATCGTCGCAGTTTCTGCCGTGATCTTCATCTGGACGTGGTTGCTACGCAAGAGACAGGACGAGCCTGCTGGCAGCCAGGCCCCCAAGGATTTGGATGCGGATGGAGATTAATGCCGAGGCGTGAGCGCGTGGGCACCTCGTAGCAGTTAAGACGTCCGGCGGCGGAACAGCATCGAGGCTAGTTCGTTCTCTCCCAGTACCCGGCCGACTTCGATAAAAGCAAAGAACGGAATCAACGCAACGAACATCATGAATACGGACAGCAAAATTCCCTCGATGCCCCCTCCTCCCAGTGCCGGCATGCTTTCGGCAACCGTTTTGTGGTGAAACAACCCGACCAGCACTTCTTCAGCAATGTTAAAACATACCACCAGCACTGAGAAAAGAACCGACTTAAACAGAATCGGGTAGACCAGCGGCTCATCCTTGAATTTCTCTCCAAAGTGGAAGGCCTGTGCGATCAGGATTACCTTGCCAATGACCATCGCATTGATGAAAGCAAAGCCGACCTTGAATCCGATTTCAGTCGCCATGTTCTCTCCCCGCAGGACCGCGAGCTTGTGGACCTGCAGCATGGCAAAGAGGACCCAGAGGTAGCCAACGACTACTGCAATTTTCTTGCCTTCGCTAATGGCTTTTTCTTTTATTTTGGCTTTACGCTCATTCATAGGCATGATCCTGGCAGGACCGCGTTTTCCCATCACTTTGCGGACGCTGGCTTGAGGGCATAATAGCCCCGACGCGACTGCACGTCAAACCTGGCGGCGCCGTTCAAAGTAACCTTCAGCTCGTGGAACTTGCCGTCGAGCTTTTGCGGAGAGAACCCGAGAATATAGACGAGCTCGGGGGCATCCGCAGTGCGCCGGAAGCCCTCATCCAGATTACTGTTGTTATGGAAGAAGGTTCCACCGGTGCCGCTGGCGAGTTCAGTCATCACGTCGCCCCGTGCGCGGGCTTCGGCCTGATCAAACTCCAGGTTGCCCGGCGTGCTGTTGGCGGAGAACCCGGCAGTGTAAAGTCCATGCGCATCCAGAGTGTTGATAACAATTCCGGAATGCAGGGCGCCGTCGACAATGTCCATCAGGTCCGCTTCCATGTCCGAAGTGAGGGCAAGAAAGCCCGGCGAAACCAGGACGATGCTGCGCTGGCCCGGCAGAGCTTCGGTCGTTCGAACCACGCGTCCCAGCACCGCAAGCGCATTCTTGCTCTCCGTGTTTCCGGTATTCAGCACCTCTAACGCAGTATGCGCCGCCTCTCGCCGCGCTTCCGGCCCGGAAAAACCATAGCTGCGCAGGGAGCAATTCTGCACCTCGGCGACGGCGGCCTCGTTCGCTTCCGGATCGTGCTTGTTGACCATGAGGTCCGCCATGTAGTGGCTGATTCGCGGACACTCGGACTGGGGCATCTTTGCGCGCGGCTTGAGCTTGTGCAAACCCTCCAGCAGCTTTTCGCGGTCATTCGTAAAGTCAACGGTCACCGCGCCGGAGGTGGTGAAAATGCCGGCACGTTCCTCCGCTTGCAACGACCCGAGATGGCGCGCGGCGGCTTCGCGCGCGCTCGCCAAGTCACCGGAATTCAAGTGGACATCGTCAAAGAGGTAGGCCGTAGCACGCTCCGCCGCGGCAGCGCTGCTTGGAGTGGCGACTGGCGTAACTGGGCCCTGCACAGGGACAGGCGCGGTGCCGCTCGGTTGCGCCGGACTTCCTCGGGAGGAAAGTCCGGCGGACGTTTCGATCGAGAAATGCGTGATGACCTGGGGCTTCCCATTGTCGAAGAGCCTGAAGTTCTGCTGGCCAAGGTTTCCGACCGCGCGGCCATTCGCATCGCGTATTACGACGCTGACCGGCACCAGATTCACGTTGGCCTCGAGCGTGGCCACCGACTGCCGGGCGGCAACGTCAGCCATGCTCGTTGCCGTCGCTTCCAGGCGGGCCTGGACCTGCGACTGCTCACTCCGTAAGGCCGACAATCGTTCCAAAGCCGATGCCGTTGCTGCATCCAGCATCTGCTTCCGCTCATCCTGCAGGCGAATTTCATCGTCTTGTAACGCCTGCTGGCCAAGTGCGGCAAAGATCGTCGCGCTTTCATTCAAGTCACCCAACAAGGACGTCACGGTAGGTGGAATCTGCGGCGCGGCCGACGAACCGGGGATGTTGGAGCCTGAGTCGGTTCCTGAGTCCGGGACAATTCGAGACTGGGCCCTGAATTTGTGACAGTTTCTCAGGTGCACGGTGTTGCGGGTCTCTTCTCCGCCCCGAATAGCGGCGGTAACGACAAAATGAGTCGGCAACACGAAAAATGAGCTATCTGCAAAGGCTACGCT